>JBBACV010000092.1:0-5560 GCA_041656835.1 Acholeplasmataceae bacterium
CATTCTCTTTCGGTTTATACTTGCAAATTTTTGAACGATTTTCATATCATTTAAATAACCATCAAAATTTTCTTTTTCTAAATAATCTTGGTTTGGCTTAATTTTATTATTCCAATAACGATTTACTTCGACACCTAAATGTCTACTTCCTGAGTGAATAACTAAATAAATACCTTTTTCACTTTTATTTATTTCAATAAAATGATTTCCTCCACCTAAGGTCCCAACAGACCTTAAAGCTCTATCGTAATTAAAGTTAGCGATTATATCATTTAGATTTAAATTAATATCTTGTCTATTTTTAAATACATTAAAACCACTTGGTACATGTGATTTAATTGTTTTTTCCAATTTATTAAAATCGATTTTAAAGTCAGGATTATTAGACAATTTAGTTACCAACATTCCACAACCAATATCAACACCAACAAAATTAGGAATAACTTTATCCTTAATAGTTTGAGTATATCCGATTGGAACTCCATAACCAACATGAACATCAGGCATAACTCTGATTTTTAAGCCCTTAGACCACTCTTTATCCAAAACATCTTTAACTTGTTTTAAAGCCGCTTCTTCAATATTATCGGTAAATATTTTAGCGGTATTATGTAATCCCTTTACTTTAATCATTTAAATTAGGCTCATATTGATAAATTAAAAAATGTTGGTATTTATCTGTTTTATTTGGCGTTTTAATTCTTGATGCCAAAACAAATGGTGTGTGTTCCTTTATAAAAGAAACGTATTCTGGAATTGTATAAAAGATTATTAAAGTTGCTTTTCTAGGAACCTTTTTTAAAGACTTTAAAATATTTGAAACAACTTTTTTAAAAATAACAACTGAAAATGGATTAAAAAGATAAAATACGTTATCTTTATCTTTAACCCGGTAACTTTCTGCAGTTCCAAATTTAAAAGCTATTTTATTATCATCAAATCCTTTTTTATAAATATATCGATGAAGATTGTCAACTCCTTCATCAAAGGTTAAAGGATTGGCTTCAATCCCTCTAACATAACAATTAAATTTATGATGTACATAAAACATCACTCGCCCGCGTCCTGAGCCATAATCGACAAAATGATCACTAGGGCTAAGCTTTAAAGACTTAAATAATGTTTTTAAGGATCTATAAGGAGTGGCCTCATAACGGTTGTATAAATGATTGTCGCGCCACTCTCTAAGTCCGTCGGTTTTAATATTTAATAATTTATCTTTAATATTTTCTTCTTGTCTTATTTTAGGTCCTTCCATAAACATAACCTCCAAAAATTATCACTCACATTATATCAAAGGTTAGCGATATCACCAAAAACGACTAAATTATTTTAAATAGGACCTATAAATATGATAAAATAAAGTTAAACACATTACATAGGGGTAGTTAATGAAGAAAATAAAAACTAAACACGGAATTATATTTAATCCGTTAACTAAGATATTTAAACTATTTAAAAAGAAACCTAAAATATATAATTTAAATGAAGAAGAAACTCATGATCAAGGAATTATAATCTCTAATCATAGTGCAGCATCAGGTCCACTGACTCTTTCTATTTATTATCCAACTTTTTTTGTTCCTTGGGGAACATATGAAATGACCGAAAAATATACAGTTAGATGGAAATATTTATACCATGTTTTTTATACCCAAAAACTTGGATATAATAAGTTTAAATCATTCATTCTAGCAACCCTCTTTGGGGTTATCTCTAAAATGTTATATAATGGTATGCAACTTATTCCAACCTATCCAAATCTTAATTTTAAACACACTATTAAATTATCAATTAACCATTTAAAAAAAGGTAACAGTATTTTAGTCTTTCCGGAAGATTCAAATACTGGTTACCATGAAAAGTTAATTAAATATAACAATGGTTTTGTATATTTAAGTGAAAAATATTTTAAAGAAACAAAAATAGATTTACCAATTTATCCAGTCTATTATCATAAAGTATTAGGAAGTATGATAATTGGCAAGAAAGTATATATAAACGATTTAAAAGACAAGGGATTAAATAGAACTGAAATTGCCGACTATTTTAAAGATATAACTAATGAACTTGCTCATGAGCTATTTAAATTAGAAAGAAAAAGACCAATCTTTAAAGAAGAAAAGGTCTTTAAGTTAAGGTTAATCAATAAACTTAAAAATATTTCTGGTAATTACATAGAATTATCAGTTAATGATTTTGACTTTTTAAACAATAAAGAAACATATCTTACTTATCAAGAAATTATGAAAAAAGTAATGACTAAAAAAGATGAAATAATTAATGAATTTAAAGGAAGACTTAAAATAAGGTATTACCGAAGATAAATTATTTTAAAATCTTTTTATGTAACTTCAAATAATAGTTTATTAAGGGACCGATTGTTAGTGATACTAACAAGGACCCTATTCCGACTTGGCCAAAGCCAATTCCAGCAAAATAACCTAAAATTAATGCTAATAATAAAGCACCTATCTCCATACCGATTCTAACTAAACCAAAGTTATCAATTTTAGTAATTTCGATTACTACATTCGTTAATTCATCAAAAATCATCATCGGTAAGGTGCTATGCATAACTAAACTTAAACCTAGTGGTAATATTAGAGAACCAATAACTAAATATAAATATTTAAAAAATAAATCTGATATTATAAAATCTTTAAAAATATAATCATTCCAAAAATTAAGTAATACTCCACTAATAAAGATTGTAAAAACAACATTTAAATATTTTAAACTTTTTCGGTATAAACTAATAAAAGCCAATAACAATCCATTAACGATCATACTAGCAAAACCTATTTTAATATTAATTAATTTACTTAAACTATAATTAACAGCATCCCAAGAACCTTGACCCAAATTAGTTCTTAAAGTTAAAATAACCCCTAAACTAATAAAGTTTAAACCAATAAAAAAGATTAAGATATTTTTGATATTTATTTTCATTATCCATTACCTCATCAAGACTAAACTAATTATATCAAAAAGAATATAAATAAACTATAAAAGATAGAAAGATAGAAAGATAGTTTATATCATTGAAAGTGTGTATAAACATCGTATTTATAGTGTTGAAAGTGTTAAAATATTATTTTGAAATAATTATATAAATAATATAATGGTATAATATAAATGTAATAGGAAGAGGACAAAAAATGGAACCAATTTTAAAAACTAATAACCTATCAAAAAAATATCGTGATACACTTGCTTTAGATAATGTAACTATGACAGTAAATAAAGGTGATATTTATGGCCTTGTTGGTGAAAACGGGGCTGGTAAATCAACCCTTTTTAAAGTAATCACTAATACCGCTTTAAAAAGTGGTGGCGAGTTTACATATTATTTAGATAATTATAAAGGTAATCTAGCCGCAATTATTGAAAACCCAGCCATCCATGGCTCTTTAAGTGCCATGGATAATTTAAGATTTCAAAATAATTTATTAGGTCTTAATAAATCAATTAATGATTTAGAAAACTTATTAAAAAAAGTTGGTCTTAAAAACTTAATTGATAGTAAAAAAAGAGCTAAACATTTTTCACTAGGAATGAAACAAAGATTAGGAATCTCATTATTATTAATAAGTGATCCTCAATTTATTATTTTAGATGAACCAATGAATGGGCTTGATCCTTTAGGAATTAAACATATGCGTAATATAATTTTAGATTTAAATAAAAATCATAATATAACTTTTATAGTCTCAAGTCATATTTTATCGGAGTTAGATAAAATAGCTACTAATTACGGTTTTATTAGTAAGGGTAAATTAATTAAAGAATTAAGTGACAAAGAGTTAAAAGAAATAATAAAACCAGTTTTAAAAATCTCATTTAAAAATGAGATTGATAATAATTTATTAAATTATTTATCAAAATATGAATTTATCAAGCTAGATCTAAAAACCATCTCGATAAGTAATAATCTTGATCAATCGACTATAATTAAAGAATTAAGTAATTTAGGATATGATATTTTAAGTATTATAGAAGAAAAAAATGACATTGAAAGTTATTATTTAAATTTAATTGGAGATAATACTAATGAATAATATATTAAAAGCTGAATACAAAAAGTTTTTTAAAAGTGTTAGTTTTAAAGTAATAATTGGTTTATTATTATTTTTCCCATTATTTATGGCAATAACTTATAAGGTATTAGAAAGCGTTGCCGCACTTGAAGATGTTCCAATTTATGGTAATGTCTTTAATTCATTGGGTTCTTTTATGACCTCTTTTAACCCGGTCGATAATTTTGGATTAATTATCTTAATTATTATTTTATTTATAATTACTAATGATTTTACTAGTGGAACAATTAGAAATAAAATAATTGGTGGTTATTCTAAAAATGAAATTTATTTATCAAGTTTCATTTTTAGTATTAGCATTGTATTTGTTGTCACAACAATCTACGCATTTTTAACTTATTTTTTAGTAGGAATATCTTTAGGATTTGGAAATGAAAAACTAATTGACCTTTTAAAATATTATGTAACAACAATTACTTCCGTAATTGTTGTTTATTCATTTATTAATATCATAATTTATAAATTTAAATCATTTGGCATAAGTTTAGGTATTATTTTAGGAAGTTTATTTATTATAATGATTTTTTATAGTGTTATTTCTATGGGTATTAATGAAAATACAAATAGAATTATTCTTTTAATAATGCCTTTTTTACAAACCTTTGTTCCAAAGGTTGTTAATGGATTAGATATTTTAATTATGGTAGTAGTTAACTTATTTTATATATCATTACTTGTTTATTTAGGTTTAAGGATAAGTGAAAAAGAAGATTATAATTAAAAAAAAGAGGATTTTCCTTTTTTTTAAGAAACTTCTAAAATAATTGATGTCGTTGAACCAATATTATTATTATAAAAGATTCCATGAGATATTTTAAGAACATATTCACCTGGATTTAAGGTGAGTTTTTTGTTGTAATCTGAATACGATGAGATAAGTTTTAAATTACTATCATAAATAGAAAAAGCTAGTCGCTTTGTTGAAACAATTGTAATTTCTTTTTCTTCTGTTAAAACAAATTTTAAATAATCATCGTCGCCATAGTAGTCATCACTTACAATAAATTGTTCATTCAAAACAATATTACCAATGTTATCAATTGAATAATCATCATTTAAGATGTTGGGATCCTTTAAAATCAATACTTTGGCTCCGATTTTTCGTATCATATTAGTAGTATTTTCTGGGAAGTGTAAATAATATTTTCCAGGATTTAATTTATGTAAAGTAGATGTTTTTCCGTATAAATTGAGTCTTTCGCCTAATTCATTTTTTAAAACAAATTCACCAAAAGAAACAATTGGATATACATATTCTTCTTTTTCTAAACTAAAACTAATTATTTTATTTAATCCAGGGTAATGATTAAAGAGTTTGAAGTATGAAGAACTATTACTATTTTGTAAGTCATAAGAAGAATTTGCGTAGCTTAAATTAATTTCTTCCATACCCATATCATCGGGAATAGATACCGCTCTTTTAATCTTTAAACTATAACCAGCCATAATTCTTAAGGTAT
>JBBACV010000093.1:0-5459 GCA_041656835.1 Acholeplasmataceae bacterium
GATGGTCATTTTTTTCTAAATTTAAAATAGAAAACATGCTTTTTCCAACATAACCATCATATAAATCGCATACACCTACAATTTCAAATCCCTTTTTATTTAACATCATCTTAGCCATACCAGAGCCCATTGCACCAAAGCCCCATATAACAACTTTAACGGTTTCTTTTCTCATGTTAACCTCCTATGATTCTTGTGCCAGATAGACCATTCAATGCGTCTTTTGCTTTTTCTAACGAAGCAATTAAGGCAGTTCTGTTTTTATGACCATTTACAAATAGACGACAAGCTTCAACTTTAGGAAGCATTGACCCTGCTGAAAACTCTTTAGCAGCAATATATTGATCTATTTCAGTCATTGTTAATGTTTCTAAATCCATTTCATTTGGTTTTCCAAAATTAATCTTAACTCTATCAACAGCAGTTAAGATGAGCAACATATCAGCGTCAAGTAAATCAGCCAATCTGGCGCTTGCAAAATCCTTGTCAATGACAGCAGCAATACCTTGATATCCATAACCTTCTTCAATGACAGGAATGCCACCGCCACCTACAGTAATGACTAAATGATTGGCATCAACCAATGTTTTAATCATATCTAGTTCAATAATATCTATAGGTTTTGGACTAGGTACAACTCGGCGATAGCCTCTATTTGCATCTTCAACCATGATATAACCTTTTTCTTTTTCCATTTCTTTTGCAGTCTCAAAATCAACAAAAGAACCGATTGGCTTAGTAGGGTTTGCAAATGCTGGATCATGCTTATCAACCAATACTTGCGTGATGATGGTCGCTACTTTTTGATTCATATTTTCTTTGTTTAACTGTTTTTGAATGGCATTTTGCAAATGATATCCTATGTAACCTTGGCTCATTGCTCCACATTCTGGGAAAGGCATTTCAGGGTATTTTCGATTTATTAAATGACTTTCTCCAAAAGCATTATTTATCATTCCAACTTGTGGCCCATTACCATGAGCAATAATAACTTCATTACCTTCTTTAACGAGATCAACAATCGCATGTGCAGCATGTTCAACTTTTGCTAATTGCTCTAAAGGGTCATTGCCTAAAGCGTTACCACCTAAAGCTACCACAATTTTTCTCATTAATTTTCACCCATTGTTGCATACATAACCGCTTTAATGGTATGCATTCTATTTTCTGCTTCATCAAACACCACTGATTGATTTGACTCAAAAACTTCTTCAGTGACTTCAAGAGCATCCATACCAAATTTTTGATAAATATCTTCACCAACAACAGTTTCACGATTATGGAAAGCAGGTAAACAATGCATAAAGATGCTTTTGTTTCCAGCCAATGACATAACATGCTGATTGACTTGATAAGGAGCTAGTTTTTCAATACGATCCTTCCATACATGATCAGGTTCACCCATCGACACCCAAACATCTGTATATATGACATCTGCATTTTTTGCGCCTTCATTAATGTCTTCTGTTAATGTAATGGTTGCGCCAGTTTCTTTTGCAATTGCTTTACATTTTTGAACCAATGCTTCATTTGGCCATAAGTCTTTTGGAGCAACCGCTCTAAAATGCATGCCCATTTTCGCAGCGCCAATCATTAATGAATTACCCATATTGTTTCTAGCGTCCCCAAAGTACGCAAAATGAATGTCTTTTAATTTTCCAAAATTTTCTTGAACGGTTAAAAAGTCAGCTAAAATTTGGGTAGGATGATATAAATCTGTTAAACCATTCCATACTGGGACACCTGAATATTCGGCCAATGTTTCAACGGTTTGTTGTTTAAAACCTCTATATTCAATTCCGTCATACATTCTTCCTAAAACTCTAGCAGTATCTTTGATACTTTCCTTTTTCCCCATTTGAGAACCAGTAGGTCCTAAATAAGTTACATTCATGCCCAAATCATTTCCGCCAGCTTGAAATGCGCATCTTGTACGTGTAGAATCCTTTTCAAATAAAAGAACTATATTTTTCCCTTTTAAAGGCTCAAATATCTCTCCATTACGTTTCTTTTCTTTTAAATCTTTAGATAAATCTAGTAAAAACTGAATCTCCTCTGGTGTGTAATCTAGAAGTGTTAAAAAACTTCTTCCTTTAAATTTATTTAGCATACGTTGCCTCCTCCTATGATTGTGTTATTTTGCTAACACATAACACTAAAATTATAACACTAAAGCGCTTACAAATAAACCATTAATTCACAAAAATCAACAAATTTGCAGATTAATTAATGGCATTTTAAAGTTCTATAATGTATAATCATTTAAGAGGTGAATATTATGGGATATGATACAATAAAATTAAATTATGATTATGACTTTAAAGGAGAAATCATAACACCAACAGCTAAAGCAAATTTAGGTGATGCAGAGAATGGATTAAGACCATATCATATGTTGTTTGGTGCTTTAGGTTCTTGCTTTTATGCCACATTTTTATCTGTCGCAAAAAAAATGCGATTAACATTTGATGAAGCATCGATTGAAGTCAGTGGGTATAAATCGGATCCATCTTTAAAAATACTAGATCAAGTTGAAATGAAATTAGTCGTTGTAAATCCAAGTGATCAAGACCGTTTGTTAAAAAGCGCAAAACTTGGTGCAGAGTATTGTTCAATTCATGCCTTGGTTGAAAAAGCGGCACACATTGAACTTAAGGTGGAATTTAAATAATCCTTTCGAGGATTTTTTTTTATTTAATAGGAAATTGTATTTTAAAAATAGTGGAGTGATATAAATAGAAAAAGCCCACAAGTGTAGGCTGAGTATATGAAGTTAAAAGACTTATTTCTTTATGCGGTTATAAACATCCAAAGGCACTACATCACCTGTATTGCATTTAGGACAATATGAAACAGGGTAATCACTCATAAAGGAATTCCAACATTCACTGACAATATCATAATCAATTTCTTCTTGAAAACCACAATCTAAACATTTTAGTTCAATGGTCTCATCAAAGATTTCTCTTTTTACAAATTCTTCAACATCTACCGTTTCAATATCTAAACAAAATTCATTAAACTCAATCGCTCTTTTTCTTTTTTCGTCATCTGTTAGATAACGCTTTTTTGTAGAAAAATGTTTCGGCATATTAGCCACCTCCAAAATAATTGTCAGGGAAATAGGATAATTCTTTATTTACTTTCATGGTTGAACCGCATATACAAAGTAAGGGATCATATTTATAAGTAAGAAGAAGCGATATTCTCCAAAATAATCTGTTATGTAGTTTTATAATTTCTTGTTTTGTGTATAGTTTTAAATGACTAGGAAACTTCTTTTTAGATTTATTGGCATAAAAGCCATAATATCTTACAGTATGGAAGCCCTTATCAGGTATATGAATAATTAGTTTTTTGATGAACTTAAAAACACTTTCAGTCACATATTGTCTGCCTTGTTTTTGATCTTCCTCTAAACCGTCATCTTCATGAGGATCATAATAATACGTGATGGTATGGTTGTCATAATCAACATTTATAATTCTTGATTCACTCATGGCTGGATGCCCAGCATATCTAGCAATATATCTAGTGATATTTTTGATAGAAACCTTTGTGTTATTCTTAAGTTTAGGACCATAGGTATAAAAACCATCTTTGAGTTGTTTATAAAGTAAGTTTCTTAGTCTAGAATACTTAATAAGATCATTTTTTGAAGCATTCTCTTTTAAATAATGATAAATTCTTTTTAATAACTGATTCATAAAAGCTTTTCTCAATGATTCAAAATTAAAATAATCATATTTTTTAAACTTTAAATCTTTATCAATGATTCTTTCAGCCATTAAGACATGAATATGAGGATTAAACTTTAAATCTCTACCAAAAGTATGTAAGAAAGATATATAACCCAATTCTCTATCTTCATTTTTCGCTACTTTGGATTTACCTTGAATAAGGTAAACAAAAACATCATCTACCGCTTTGAATAGTTCATGATAAAGATCTCTATAACGTCTAAAATAGATTCTTAATTCTTCAGCTATAGAGAAGACAAACTGTCTGTGTGGTACATTCAAACATTTTTTAGCAATTTCATTGGCACGTCTTTCTCTATATATCTTACCACAAGAAGCACAAAACCTTGAATGACAAGATAAACCAGATATGTGATAATTATCACAAGTAGGGCATTCATAAAAGACATAGCCATAAGAAAAATCTTTACAAGCAATCATTCGATGAACATTATTAATGATAGAATCTCTAATGTCAATATGCGCATACATTTCAAGAAATTGATGCCAGTATCTTACAAAAACATCTTTAATTGTGTACTTGTTTCTTAATTCTCTTGCATAAGGCGCGTTACCTATTTTGTGAATGGTATTTTCATAGACATGTTTACCTGCTTTAGCAGCTGTAAGCAGCTGCAATTTATAAGCATCTTGTTTTGCGTATTCATAGATATTCATACATTTATTTTATCAAATAATAAGTATTCAAAAAAGAGGCCTTAGCCTCTTTAGTTGAAAAACTTGTTTTTCATTTTTTTAATTTTTAAATGTATAGCTGAAAGAAAGGCTTTGAAGCTTACTTTTATGCTGATAAGAATTTCATTTCAACTATGAATAAAACTCTTGTATTCGTCAAAGCCGGAATTTATAGTTTAGTTTGTGTTAAGAATAAAAGGTATATTTTAGAAAAAGTTAAAAAATTGAAAAGTATGACATATAAGCCGTTGTCTTTTATTTTATTTTATTTTATGATAATAATATTAAATTAGCAGATTTCTACATTTATTGTTGTACTTAAATCAAATAAATTTATTCTCAGCTTTTAGAATACTTTTGCTGATTCATTAAAATGACCAATATTAGGGTTGGGATAATAATTGCTTATTTCATTTTGACAAGCATTTAAATACTTAACCCAGTATAGAGTCTTAGTATAAACAGAAGGCATTTCATGTTGGATAATTGGAACTAGAAGATAATTTAGATTCAATATTGTTCATCAGTAGTTATTGTTTAATGTAGTTAGGCGCACTTTTACCTATCCTACATATTATTTTTAGGAGGAAATCATGAAGAAAAGTTTGGTTATTAGTTTAGTGTTATTTTTAAGTTTGTTTCTATCGTTTAGTGTAAAAATTAAAGTAAATGCAGATGGGAATCACGGTCCAGGTTTCTATTTTGAAGACGACTGGGGTGGTGGAGATGGCGGTACTGGAGAACCACCGGTCTCAGAGGATATAGAACTTATTGCTACAGGGTTCTTACAAGAAATGTATCATTATGATCAATATGGGCATATAACGAATGCACCTTACTATAATAATGGTCAACTTCAATATGGTCTGCAAATGGAGTTATATTTGCGGCTGGATGATATTGATGATAAATTTGTTGATATTGATGGTATAACGCAATTTTATGCAAGATTTACAAACTCTTATTTAGAGTACTATAATAACATTTTTTATAGGGTCATTTATGTCACGGATATTAATGCTA
>JBBACV010000094.1:0-5406 GCA_041656835.1 Acholeplasmataceae bacterium
TACGATATTAAAGCGGGGCACGCTGCAACAGTTGGGAAAATGGAAGAAGAAGAACTATATTATTTAATGAGTCGTGGCTTATCTAAAAAGGATGCAGAAAAATTAATTATAAACGGATTATTAGAACCAGTTATTTCCCAAATCGATGATGAATTAATAAAGGAGAATGTATTAAATTTAATTAATACAAGAATTTAAATGAATGTAAATAAAATAAAAGATGATTTTCCATTTTTTATTAATAATTCAAATACTCACTTCTTAGACTCCGCGGCCTCATCTTTAAAATTAGGTAAAGGAATAAAATCTTTAACTAATTATTTAAAAAATAACGGAACTAATGTTCACCGCGGTGTTTACCGGCTAGCTCATGAAGCAACAAATCTTTATGAAAAATCAAGAGATAAAGTTGCTGAATTTTTAAATGCTTCTTCAAAAGAAATAATCTTCACCAAAGGAACAACTAATAGCTTAAATATTTTAGCTTTAAGTTTAGAAGGTTATATTAATGAAGGAGATGAAATCTTAATTTCAAATTTAGAACATCATTCTAATTTTCTACCGTGGCTTAATTTAGCTAAAAAAAGAAAAGCTAACCTTAAATTCATTCCATTAGAAAATGGAATGATTACTTTAGATAATTTTAAAAAATCTTTAACTAATAAAACTAAATTAGTTATCACCCACCATATTTCAAATGTTTTAGGGTATCTAACCCCAATTAAAGAAATGATAAAATTATCAAAAGAAAAAGATGCTTTAGTTGTTTTAGATGCTGCTCAAAGTATTAATAAAATAAAAATTGATGTTAAAGATTTAGATATTGATTTTCTTACCTTTTCAGCTCATAAGATGTATGGGCCAAATGGGGTAGGAATTCTTTATGGTAAAGCTAAATTATTAAAAGAATTAAAACCAGTTGAATTTGGTGGTGAAATGGTTGATGAGGTTAAACTTAATAATCCTAGTTTTAAGGATATTCCTTATAAATTTGAAGCGGGAACTCCTCCTATTGGTGAAGCGATTGCTTTAGGGAGTGTTATTGATTATTTAAATCAATTTGATTTAAATGATTTATACCAAAAAGAAATTACCTTAAGAAATTATTTAATCGATAACTTAAAAGATGAAAAAGATTTAATAATTTATAATAAAGATAATATTACTAGTTTATTTACCTTTAACATTAAAGATGTTCACCCTCATGATACAGCAAGTTTTTTAGATCACTATAATGTCTTAGTTAGAGCGGGGCATCATTGTAATCAGCTTACAATGAAGTATTTAGGAGTTAATTCCACCGTTAGAGCATCATTTGGTATATATAACACCTTAGATGATGTTAAAGCTCTAATATTGGCAATTAAAGAAACAATTAAGTTTTTCAAAGAAGGTATTTAAATGGATATTAAGTTATTATATCGTGATATTATTATGGATCATTATAAAGACCCTAAACATAAGGGTTTAGTTAATGATTCAAAATATTTAACAATTAATTTAAATAATCCCACTTGTGGTGATAAAATAATTGTTCAATTATTAATTGAAAATAATTTAATTAAAGATCTAAGGCATGATGGAGTTGGTTGTTCAATTTGTTGTGCATCAGCAAGTGTTGCCTCACTATCATTAATTGGTAAAACTTTAGAAGATGCCTTAGATATTATTAATGAGTATTATGAAATGATTAAGGGAAATAAATTTAATCAAGATAAATTATATCCTGATGCCCTAGCTTTTCAAACAGTCCATAATTTTCCAGCAAGAATTAAATGTGCGACTCTTGCTTGGGAGGCTTATAAAAAAGGGATAAAACATTTAAAGGAAGGTAATCAAGATGGATGATCAAAAAAAGAAAATAGATAGTATCGTTGGTGAATATCAATATGGATTTATAACTCCAAATGAACCAGTTTTAAAAATTGAAAAAGGGTTAAGTGAAGAAATTGTTCGAAAAATTTCTAAAATTAAAAATGAACCAAAATGGATTACAGATTTAAGAATCAAAGCTTATTATAATTTCGTTAAAACTAAAAATCCAAATTGGGGTCCTGATCTAAGTCATATTGATTTTAATGAAATAACTTATTATATTAAACCAACGGACCGGGTTGTGAATGATTGGGATGATGTTCCTGAAGAAATTAAAAAGACTTTTGAAAGATTAGGGATACCTCAAGCTGAAAGAGACTACTTATCGGGAGTATCTACTCAATTTGAATCAGAAGTTGTTTATCAAAACTCCCAAAAGGAATTAGATGATTTAGGAGTATTATATTTAGATACTGACACTGCCTTAGAAAAACACCCTGAATTATTTAAAGAATATTTTGAAACAGTGATCAAATCAGATGATAATAAATATGCAGCTTTAAATAGTGCTGTATGGAGCGGGGGAACCTTTATTTATGTTCCTAAAGGAGTTAAGGTCCCAAAACCTTTACAATCATACTTTAGAATTAATAGTGATCAAATGGGACAATTTGAAAGAACTTTAATTATTGTTGATGAAGGCGCATCCGTTCATTATGTTGAAGGGTGTACGGCTCCAACTTATTCAAGAGAGTCTTTACATGTTGCTAATGTTGAAATTATTGTTAAAAAAGATGCTAGTTGTCGTTATACAACAATTCAAAACTGGTCTAATAATGTCGTTAATTTAGTAACTAAAAGAGCTCACGTCTATGAAAATGGTCATATGGAATGGATTGATGGTAATTTAGGTTCAGGAATAAACATGAAATATCCTTCATGTATTTTACTTGGTGAGCGTGCTAAAGGAACAACCATTTCGATTGCTTTTGCGAGTAAAGATCAGTGGCAAGATGCTGGTGCTCGTATGATACATATTGCTCCTAACACTACTTCCTCAATTGTTTCTAAATCGATTTCAAGAGGTGGAGGTAAAGTAAATTACCGCGGTAAAGTCAAATTCGATAAAAAAGCTAAAGGAGCTAGAAGTAATATCGAATGTGACACAATTATATTAGACGGTATATCAACCTCTGATACAATTCCAATTAATGAAATTAAAAATAGTGATGTTTTCTTACAACATGAAGCGACAGTATCTAAAATATCGGAAGAACAATTATTTTATTTAATGAGCAGAGGTATTCCAGAACAGGAAGCAACAGAACTGATTGTAATGGGCTTTATTGAGCCTTTTGCTAAAGAGCTACCAATGGAATACGCGGTTGAATTAAATCAATTAATTAAACTTGAAATGGAAGGCTCACTCGGTTAATTTAGTAAAAGTATCAAAACTATATTTATTTAATTTACTAGTTATATCTTTCAAGTATGAATTAATTAATAAATTTTGGCAATCATCAAAAAAGGTGATTGCTTTTTTATAGTTACTCATTGATTCTCTTACTTTATGAGCGAGTCTATTCCATATCATATATAGATTATTATTTACAATATAACGATTATCTTTGATTGTTAAATTAAAATCGATAATATCTTGATTTGCAAAATGAATCTTTCTTTGACTTAATAAACTATCATAATTTAATAAAATATAACTAAACACATCAATTATAGATATGTGGTCAATATTAATTTGATTTAATGTTTCATTAGATGCGGTTATTAATAATAAAAAGCCTAATTTAGAAGTCTCTTTTGCATAAACGATTAAATCAATAAATCTTTTTATTTCTGGGTATTTCAAATAATTCAATATATTCTCACAAAATTTTAATAAATAAATAAGATTTAGGTATGGCTCTTTTAAATGAACTTTCCTTAAGATTTTAAATAATTTATTTTTAGGGGTATATCCATTTAAATAACTTTTAAGATCATTTAAATAATTATTCAATAGACTGTAATCATTTAAATCAGCAATATAATTTAAATGATTATAAATAATTTGATATAACTTTCGTTTTTTTCTTATTTTAATTAATTTAAAATCAACCATTTTCCTAATTCCTTTGAATATATTTTATCCTCTTTTAATTATTATTATATCATTATATAATGACCTTAAGATGAGAATTAATTATATTAAGAATGAACAAAATAATACAGTTATTAATCCTAGTGAGATAATTTATGATAAAAGAGCTTTAAGATTTATTAAAGATCTATGTATCCATAATTTATTTACCCTTGAAGGATATTTTAAAAGTGTTAGAACAGTTTTAAATATTAAACAAAAAATACCGATTTATATAAATAATCAAATAATTTTATTTTATTTAAAAGGGTTAAGCATTTATGATAATGTTTTCATAAATTATATAGAAATTAATAAAATAGTTAAAAACTGCTATAATATCATTGTTATATTTAAAGATAATGAAAAACTATCTTTAAATATAAGTTATTATGAATACTTAAATCATGTGAAAAGAGTTCAAAAAATCATTAAATATAAAAATAATCTCTAATGAATACACTTTCATATATTAACAACATTTCATTTAATTTTCTTCATGGTATAATAATACTTGGAAAAAACGATATTTAAAATAAAAAAGGAGTAAAATATGTCAAAAAAAACAATTCGTGATGTCGATTTAAATAACAAGAAAGTATTAATGAGAGTAGATTTTAATGTTCCTCTAGATAGTGACGGTAATATTACTGATGATACAAGAATTACCGCAGCTCTACCAACAATAAAATATGCTCTTGATCAAAATGCTAAATTAATTTTATTTTCCCATTTAGGAAGAATAAAATCAGAAGAAGATAAAGTGAAAAACTCACTTTTAGTGGTGTCTAAGCACCTAAGTAAATTATTAGGTCAAAAAGTTTTATTTATTAATGAAACTAGAGGTAAAGAATTAGAAACTGCAATCGATAATTTAAAATCAAAAGAAGTATTAATGTTCGAAAATACACGTTTTGAAGATTTAAATGGTAAATTAGAATCTAAAAATGATGATGAATTAGGTAAATATTGGGCAAGTTTAGGGGATGTTTTTGTTAATGATGCATTTGGAACTGCTCATAGAGCTCATGCTTCTAATGTGGGAGTCGCTTCAAATGTTAAAGAAGCTGTTGCAGGATTATTGCTTGAAAAGGAAATAAATTTTATTGGAGGAGCATTAGAAGACCCTAAAAGACCATTTGTAGCAATTTTAGGTGGTGCTAAGGTTTCGGATAAGATTAATGTTATTACTAACCTTTTAAATGTTGCAGATAAAGTTTTAATTGGTGGAGGAATGGCATATACCTTCTTAAAGGCTTTGGGTTATGAAGTTGGTAATTCATTAGTTGAACTTGATAAGGTTTCATTAGCAAAAGAATTACTTGATAAAGCTAAAGGTAAAATAGAATTAGGAATTGATGTTATTACTGGTAAAGAATTTAATGCTCAAACCGAAACTAACACAAGAAACATTGATGAAATTCCAAATGATGAAATGGGTCTTGATATTGGAC
>JBBACV010000095.1:0-5391 GCA_041656835.1 Acholeplasmataceae bacterium
CATTAAGCTGGAATATTGATGGTGAAAGAGGTCCCCTAGGGAACCTCCACCTAAAAGTTATTAAAGAAGCAATTACTGTTTATGTAAATCCAGAAGTGTCATCAAAATTATTTTAAAGTATTTTTAATTGAAAAAACATCTTTAAAGTAGAATAACCAATATTAATTAAATGATCGCCAACTCTTTCAAGCTGAGAAGTAAAATCGAAATAATATTGTGAATGTTCTAATAAACATTCACCAGTTTTTAATCTAGTTACATGTTTTTGTTCAAATTCAATTTTAAAGTCATCAATCAAATCTTCAATATTATGAAGATTTTTTAATTGGTTTTCATTTTTATGAGTATAAATAATATAAGATAAATTAAACATATCTTTTAATTTATTACAAACAGTATTTAATTCATCTTTTGCAAACTCAGAAAAATGCATATCTTTCTCATTTAATTCTTTAATTAAAGTTGTAAAGTTATAAGCGTGATCAGCTAAGCGTTCTAAATCATTAATAATATGATAGACCTTCCCAATTTCAAGCTCATCTTGATAAACTAGTTTTTCCCCAGATAATCTTACTAAATAAAGAGCAATTGATTCATTTAAAAAGTCAACAATATCTTCATCTTTTTTAATTAAATCAAAATTATTAGCTTTCATTGCTTCAATATCTTCAAAAGCTTTAAACATCATGTTTTTCGATAATTCAAACATTCTATCAACTTCTTTTTTTAAGGCTGTCATCGCAAATGACGGTGTCTTAAGTAAAGTTTCATTTAAGTAAAGAAGAGTCATATCATTTATTAAAGTATCTTTACTCTTAATTAATAATAAAGATAATTGCTCAAACTGTTTAATAAAGAGTAATGATATTATTGCTGATAATAACGAAACAATAACTTGGAAAGCGGCAACTTGGAATTCAATTGCAATAAAACTTAAAGAATTTACTATTTCCTCTGTAAAAACCCAAGTAATTATTGAAAAAACAATACAAGAAAATAAATTGAATAAAAAGTTAATTAACGCAAGTCTCTTTGCATTTTTATTTGAGCCAATTGATGCAAAAATACCTGAGAAAGTTGTCCCAACTTTTGCACCTAAAACAATAAATAAAGCATATTCTAAAGGGATAACTTGATTTGAAACTAATAAAATCGCAATCCCAATGGTAAGACTTGATGATTGTACTACGATAGTTATTCCAATACTAAATAAAATTAATAATAATGGAAAACTAATTGATTCAAACATGTTGGACATAAAAACCGCCATTTCAGCTGTTTTAAATGAATCAGAAGCCATATTAAGTCCAATAAAAACAAACCCAAATCCGATTAAAATAGGGCTTAACTTTTGGGACTTACGGGCTTTTTTCCCAAGCATATTAATAACTACGCCAATTAAAATAGTTAAACTAAAAAAGGCAGATATGTTTATAGTAGCAAATGAAGATAAAATTGCAGTAGCGGATGTTCCAACATTAGCTCCAAAGACAATCGCAATCCCTTGGGCAAGAGTTAAAAGATTGGCATTTAAAAATGCTATTGCCATAATTGAAACCACACTTGATGATTGCATAATGGTTGTAATTAAAGCACCAAAACCAAATGATGTAAATCTATTATTTGAAACCTTAGCTAATCCTTGTTGAACTTTATTAGAAGATAACTTCTCAAGTCCACCTGCCATTTGCAATAAACCAACAACAAAGATTGCTAATCCTGATAAAAGTTGAATAAAGCTTGTTAATAGTGTCATTATATTCCTCACATTTATTATTATTCTTTTTCATTATACAACAATAAGTAAAATTTATAATAGAAATTGGTAAAAAAATATTAATTTTAATTTAAATAAATTAATCTAAATAATACAATTTGAAAAGAAAGTAAAAATACCTTATAATAAAGACGAGCCTAAAGAAAGAAGGGTTATAAATGATTATCAAAATTAGAAAAAGAGATGGTAGAATTGTTAGATTTAATCCTGATAAAATAAACAACGCAATCGAGAAAGCATTAATCGCGGTTGGAAGAACTCATCAAAAATCTGATGAAGTAACTAATTTAGTTTTAGAAAACTTAGATATAATATTTAAAGATAAAATCCCTAGTGTTGAAGATATTCAAGATGAAGTTGAAAAAGCACTAATTAAACTAAATTATCCAGATGTTGCCAAAGCTTATATCTTATACCGTGATGAACGTACAAAAATAAGAGAAAGTAATACAAGGTTAATGAAAACCTTTTATGATATTTCTATTAATAAAGAAATAGAAAATCAATTAACACCATATAATACAATTTTTAAATATGGTTTAGAAGGAGTTAAAGAGTTTAACAAAATATTTGTCTTAAACCCTAAACATAATAAAGCTCATGAAGAAGGATTAATTCACATTCATAATTTGGAGTATTTAAACTCCGGAATTAATAGTAGTCACATTGACTTATCTAAAGTCATTTCAACAAATAGATTAACTCTAAATAAATTAGATGACTACATGAATTTAATTCTAGATTTAAGTATCAATTTAAAACAAGAAGAATCTTTAGGGCCGACTTTTTATAAAATCGATGATGATTTAGAAAGCATTGTTAAATATACTTTTAAAGATATTTATAAAGAAAAGTTTAAAGAAAAAATTAAAAGTTTTAATGTTGAATATAAGTTAGATGAATTAAATTTAAAAACCCTTTCTTTAAGTAACGATAATATCAATAAAGACTTGAGTATAAACCCTTTAATAAAGCCACATCTAAAACATTTTATAAATATTTATGATGATGCTAAAAAGAAATTAAAAGATATAATGCTTAATTCATTTAATTCTTTATTTACAAATCTAAAAAATCTAATTAAAGATCCTAATTATATAGTTTATTTTTCTTTAGGAACTAATTTAACATATGAAGGGAAATTAATTCAATCTTTAATAATTAAATCGTTAAATAAAGAATTTATAAAATATCCAATCAAAATTATTTATAAATTAATGGATAACATTAATTTATTAAGTAATGATCCTAACTATAATATTTTTGTTGAATCAATAAATTTAGTTAAACATAATTTAATAAGTTATGCATTTTTAAACACGTCATATAATAAAGATAAAATTGTTTCTTATAATGATAAAGAAAGAATTGATAATCAAAATCTATTATCAAAAAACTTATTAACTAATAGTTTAATAAATCTTTCTACTACGACAATAAACTTAGTTAAAATAGCTTTATTAACGAAAGAATATAATAAGTTTTTAAAACACCTTGATGGAGTCTTAGATTTAGTCTTTGAACAGTTAAAAGAACGATTATTAATAATAAGTGAACAAAATGAAAAAACCTACCCTAATTTAATTAAAAATAACGTTTGGTTTAACCATTTGAATGAAGAAATTAAAAATTTAATCATTAAATCAAGTAATCTTACAATTGGATTATCAGGAGTAGATGAAGTTTTAAACTATTTTAATCAAGCTGACGGTTTTGATTTAATAAATCATATTAAAACTAAAATTGATAATGAAAATGAAAAAACCAAACTATCTTATGTTTTAAAAGAAACTAATGATTCAAAAGTTAATCTAAGATTTATTAAAACCGATAAAGATAAGTTTGGTTTAATTGAAAAATTAACTGACAAAGATAATTATAATAATATATTTAGATTAGATAATAATTTAGAAGAGTTACTAGAAAAAGTAAATCAAATAAAAAAGACCTTTCAATTATATAATGGAGGTCATTCTTTAAATATTTCAATAAATAAAGAAAGTTTTAATAATAAAATAATTAGTGATTTAATCGAAAAAATAAATCAATTAGAAATTGGTTTATTAAATATTTCAATTATTTAATTTTAGTTCTAACTCTTTTTTTGATAATATTTTATTAATAAGAAACATAAAAGTAATATAAGTAATAATTGTTGCTAATAAATCAGCAATTACTTCGGAGATAAAAACGCCATAAATTCCTAAAAATAGTGGTAATAAATAAGCAAGAGGAATTAGAATAATTATCTTTCTTAGGGTTGCCATAAAAAGCGATACTAAAGCCTCTCCTAACGCCATAAAAGATGATTGTGTGGCAAGTTGTGCACCAAAGAAAGCCATGCCAAAGAAAAAGAGTCTCATGATATTTGGGGCTTTCTCTAAGATTAAAGGATCTTTATTAAAAATTGAAACAATATCTTTCGGAAAAATAAATATAACTAAATAAAATATTAAACTATATAATAATGAAATAAAAGTTAAAGCTTTATGCCCCTCTTTAACACGGCTAAAATTACCGGCTCCAAAATTATAACTAATTAATGGACTTGCCCCTTGGGTTAAACCTAAAACAGGAAGGGTCATAAACTGTAATAAAGAAACCATAATCGCCATTATATTTAAGTAGATAATATAATCATTTCCACCATATTTAACAATTTGATTATTAAATACGATTTGAATTAAAGCTTCAGTTGACTGCATAATAAATGGTGAGACACCTAATAAAACGATTCCAATGATAATGTTTTTATTTAATTTAAAATTTTTAAAACTTAAATGAAGATTTGAATATTTACTACTTAAAAATAAAATTATTAAAAGAGTTGTTAAACCTTGAGAGATAATTGTGGCTAATGCAGCACCTTTAACTCCCATCTTTAAATTAAAAATAAAAATAGGGTCTAAAATAATATTAGTAACAGCGCCAATAAAAAGAATTAAGGCAGCTGTTTTAGTAAATCCTTGGGTTGAGATAAATGCACTTAAACCGATTGATATCATAACAAACACACTACCTAAAGCGTATATGTTTAAGTAATCAAGGCCATATGTTAATAGTTCATCAGTCATACCAAATAAATATAATAATTCTTTTCCAAATATAAGTAAAATAATGGTAAGTATGACACCTGAAAGTATAAGCATTATAAAACTATGCATCATATAGCTTTTAGCTTCATCAGGTTTATTTTCACCTAATTTAATTGTTGATAAAGGTGCTCCACCTAAACCAAATAATGCAGCAAAAGCTGAGATGATAATAATGATAGGAAAAGTTATGCTAACACCTGCTAAAGCATCTTTACCAACATTTGGCATATTAGCAATATAAATTCTATCAACGATATTATATAAAACATTTATTATTTGACTTATTATTAAAGGGATACCTAAAATAAAGATACTTTTAACGCTTACTATAAACTAATATTTTTTAGTGATGGATAAATTAAATAATAAACTTAAAATAAAAAAGCTCAATAGTTTATTAACTATTAAGCTTATATAATTAAACTGGCGGGGGTAGAAAGATTCGAACTCTCACTGACGGTTTTGGAGACCGGCGTGCTGCCGTTGACACCATACCCCCTTAAATCCTAAATGAGTATA
>JBBACV010000096.1:0-5366 GCA_041656835.1 Acholeplasmataceae bacterium
CTTAGTTCTACTTTAAAGTTTGTTGTTAAGGTTGTTTCTTCCATATTTGCTACATTATCATCGGTAATTAAGGTTAAGTTATATTTTCCGTCTTCTATTTCTAAATTATCAACTTCTAAATAAACTTCTGAATTTAAAAATTGTTTATCAGTATAAATTGTAATAAGATTATCTTCAAAATCTCTTAAAATTGCATATCCTTTCATATAAGGATAGTAATTAAGCTTATTTATACTTGTTAAAAATTCATTAGTATGAGGAACTATAGTACCTTTTAATAATTTATCATAATTATCTATTGATAAATCTAAAGGAGTTTTACCAAGTAGATAACCTGCTTCTAATAAAGTATAATTTTCTGGCACATGAACTTGACCAACTCTTGATACATAACCTTCTCTAAGTTCTAAGTCATCACTTAGAGTCACTAAAACTTCTTCTTCTTTTCCTGATTTGGCAACTAAAGTTCTATCATATAATGCACTAAATGTGTAATCACCGTAAGCAACTACTTCACCATTTTCTTCCCAATATGTTTTACCTTCTTCAAGTGTTAAAGTAACAACTTCATTATATAAATACTCTTCATTATTAATTGTTACTTTCTTAGTTTCTTCATCTAATTTATATTGAAGTCTTAAAACAGTGTTTTCCGTTATCGTTTCTTCTTCAAATGAACCGATTAGAGTTTTCCAACCGTCATGTTCAAAGTTGACTTTGTTTGGTAAATCATCTGTTGGTATGTGATAATCTTTATATTGAGATTCAATAAATTTACCACTATGATCAACAAAAACTAAGACCGGTGTGTTTATAGGTGTAAATACAGCTATAGCTGTTAAATTATTGGTTGCTGTAAATGTAGTTGTAGCTTCTCTTTTTAAATCAATTAAGCCATCAACTATCCAAAATGCAAATTCATATTCACCAACCACAGTATTTGCATCAACTGAAATGGGTGACCCATATTCACGAGGTTCATTAAGCAAGTCTTGATCATTATTACTTTCATCAAAGGTTGCTTTTATGGTGACATCAACCATTTTTGTTTCTTCTGCCTTTACTTCAACCGAAGTAAATAAAATAACTAATAAAAGTAACCCAATACTATATATTATTTTTTTCATAATATCACCAGTCACTTTCCCATAATGCAGCACCTTCTAATTCACCACTTACTGCAATAGAATGTTTTAAATCTATTTCTAAAATGGTAACTAGAGGCTTTTCATATTTATTCTTTTTCACAATAACCTCCTATTGTTTTTTTAATTTTTATATTTAATAACCAAAAGTAATATTTCCATCGAGGTCAACACCCCAATA
This sequence comes from Acholeplasmataceae bacterium, assembly GCA_041656835.1. Taxonomy (GTDB): domain Bacteria; phylum Bacillota_I; class Bacilli_A; order Acholeplasmatales; family Acholeplasmataceae; genus Acholeplasma. Next base: position 1,327 of record JBBACV010000096.1, read on the forward strand.
TTTTGACCAGCCTTCTTGAGCAGTAAGAACTTTTCCTGAATTAATAAAACCTTCATACGTTTCAAACTCATGATAATTTATTAGTCCTGGACGCTCCCAGTTATTTTTCCCAACTGTATAAACATTTCTAGTAATGCTATCTGGTCCTAACTCTCTTACGGCATCTAATCTTATATTTCCACCATCTAAATTATAGTTAACGAAAACATTTTCGATTAAACCGTAATTGTTTGATGCTATAAGACCTCTCCATCCCTCTTCTCTATCAGCTTCTCTTACATAAACTGATATATATACATTTGAAATTGTGCCAAAATTACGATAAGCTAAAAATCCTTGACTTGTTGGAACATATCCAAAGATTGCATCTACAAAAGCGATATCTTTAATCACACCTGTTGGTGCTATTTCTTTAAACATTCCTGAATCATGACCAAATTCAAATCTATAATTCCATTCATTATCATAACTTGGAACTACCGTTAATCCCTTAATTGAATACCCTCTACCATCAAAAGTTCCGGCAAACGCGTTTTCAAATCCATCTCCAACCCATGCACCACCTACTGGGAACCAATCAGCGTTATAATCTATATCCGCACCCAAAATATAATAACCGTTTAAATCGAAATCAATTCCTTGTTGTAGTAGATTATCTAAGTCTTCTTTTGTATTTAACACTTTGCTAATAAATATAATCTGAATTTCAACTGTGTTAATTCTAACTAAATAATCATTTTCTCTTTCTTCAAAAGTTAAAACATAATTATATGCACCTTTTTGGTTTCCTACATCTGTAATTTCTAGCTGATTGTTGTTGATTAATTCGTTTTTCTTATTTCCATTTTGTGTTATATTTACTAAATTACCTAGATTACCTAGTTCACTTAAATCTAAAACATAATTATTAGAACTATATTCTTCTAATAAAATATCAATTGAATCTAAGATATTATCAGTTGAATCTATTACTGTAAATTCTTTTATATCTAAGTTAGTATTATCAAAAACATTTTTAACTGTAACATTAAATGGAACTCCAAATAAGGCGTTTTCTAACACTTTTACTTTATTTCCAATTACTTCTATCCAAGGAACATCAACTTCAATGATAGAATATGGATCTGTTCCTAATATGGTTGTTAGTGAATCCATTGTTAGAATAGTATTTTCATTGGTTATTTCAATTTCTATACCCGGTAAATCTAAACCTTTTGGATAAGGAACATCATTTATGATTGTCCAAAAATCGTTTTCCCAATTTGTAAAATCAATATTATTATTTAATAACTCTTGGTAATTTAAATATTCTTTTGCATTTGATGAATAATCTCTATCTCTTCTACCAACTGCATAAGCCCTAACATTTTCTTCAATTGAAGTCCAGCCGTAAATAGAGTTTACTTCAACATATCGATCACCAATTGCACCAATATCTGGTCCAACTTCGATAATATCTATGAAAACATTTAAAATGCTTCCACCATCATTACCTGAAACAAACACACCGGTTTCTTCCCAATGATTTCCTGCTTTTGACATTGAGACTTGTAAATAAATGTTTTCAAGAACACCTTGATTACTTGATGTCATAAAACCACCATTGGTTGCTCCTGTGTTTACATCAAAACCACTATTTTGGTTTGTATTTCCGGTTCCACCATATATAGCATTAGTAAAACTTATGTTCTTAATTAATCCATTTGGTCCGATTGCTCTAAAGAATCCTGTATCATATCCTTTGATTTCAACTCCATTAATATAATGACCTCGACCGTCTAAGGTTCCATTAAATCTATCTTGCCAATCTCCACCAACCCATCCTCTTCCAACTGCTACATAATGATCATTATATTCAATATCATCTGATAACACATAATACCCTGAGTAATTTATTGAATCATTATTGTCTGGATGAAACACTTCATCAAGCGTTTCTTTTGAATCAATTATTCTAGTGATTATTTCAATATCAAAGAAATATTCTACCGTATCACTCAAAGCTTTTGCTTGATGTTTTCCTAACCCAACAGTTTCTAAGGCCGCTTTATCTAGTTTCATTGTTGCATCGTCTAAAAGAATTTCATGACCATTTGAAATAATTGATGTAATATTATCATCAACAGATAAATTTAAATTAATATCTGATTCATATAAATCTAAATCATATGAAGTATCAATATTAACGGTTGCACGTATAATAGAAACATTTATTTCAAGATGAAATTCTTGATCGTTTTCATCTTTATATGTTGCTGATATAATAGTGTTTCCTTCTTTAACTGCTTCAATTTTTCCTGTTTCTGAAACTGTTGCGATACTAACATCTTTTGATTCCCAAATAATGTTAGGGTTCTCTACTAATAAACTTCCATCATATAAACTTAGTTCTACTTTAAAGTTTGTTGTTAAGGTTGTTTCTTCCATATTTGCTACATTATCATCGGTAATTAAGGTTAAGTTATATTTTCCGTCTTCTATTTCTAAATTATCGAGTTCAAGAGATATATTAGAAACAACCTTAACTTCAATTTCTTCTAATAAAGGTAATCCATAATAATCAGTAGAAACAGTAATTTTTGTATTACCAGCTTTAAGACTCTTTACATTAGCTGTATTGCTTGACACTTTAGAAACTTCAACAATTGTAGAATCTTCACTTTCCCAAACTAAATTACTGGCAGTCATAATATTACCTTTGTAAGTAATATTAGCTTCGACGATAACTTCAGTATTTTTTTGAATTTGAATTTCTTGTTTATCAACCACTAATATTGGTACTGCTGTAGCTTCAACAACAATCACGATACACTCAGCACTTGCCTTACCTAATGTAACTCTTACTGTGGAAGTACCTACTTTAACGCCCGTAACAACACCGTTATCTATAACAACTGCATCCCCATCAACTTCCCAAACAATATCACTCTTGTTTCCTTTTGTGATTTCTACGTCTAATAAAAACTGTTCGTAAACTTCAATGGTTTCATTGTTTTTATTTAATGTAATGTTTGTCTCAGCGCCTTCATCACATCCAATGAGAATCAATACTGGAATGATTAACAAAAATGATAATAGAATTTTTTTAATATTCATTTTTTTTATCTCCTTGTATAATTTACTATTTATATTCTGGTAGCCAATCTTTATGGGCTACAAATAAGTCATCACATAAGTTTTTTATTTCATCTAATGATAATTCACTTGAAGTATGTGGATCTAAGTAAGCAGCCATATAAACCAAGTCTTTTCTTTTTTCTTTAGCTGCTAAGATTGTCAAGTTTTGTACATTAATGTTAGTTCGGTTTAATGCGGCTAATTGTTCGGGGATTTCTCCAACGTATGTTGGCTGGATACCATTTCTATCAACTAAACATTTAACCTCTACACAAGAATCATCTGGTAAGTTAGTAATAAATCCTTTGTTTAATACGTTTCCATGAATGGTATAAGGAATGTCATTAGTAATTGAATTAATTATTGATGCAGCAAATTCATCACTTTTTTCATGCTCAATATCATGACTAATAAGATGTTTTTTCATTTCTTCCCATTCATTTATTTGATTTATACATCTTCTTGGGTATTCATCAAGAGGAATATTTAATTCTTTAATTAATTCTGGGTAATTTCTTTTAATATAATATGGTAGATACTCAGCTGTATGTTCACTACTTTCAGTTACATAATAATTAAAGCGGTGCATTAAATCATGTCTGACTAAATCCCAACTCATTGTATCTAAGTATTTTTTAGATAAAGAACGTTTTTTGATTTCTGGATATAAATCATTACCTTCTAAATCTTCAACTTTTAAAAGCCATGCTTGATGATTTATTCCAGCTATTTCCCATTTAACTTTATTTTTATATTCTTCCATTTTTAATGATTCAAATAAATGAGGGACACATACTTGAACACTGTGGCATAATCCTATTACTTTAATATCTAAGTGTTTTTCCATATATCCTGTTAGGATTGCCATTGGGTTTGTATAATTTAAAAATAAAGCATTAGGACATACTTCATGCATATCTTTA
>JBBACV010000097.1:0-5269 GCA_041656835.1 Acholeplasmataceae bacterium
TGATAATTTGCGGGAAAATTTAGATAAGTTAATTAATGAATCTAAAGATGTAGCGGATGTGCCCATTTGTATTCCCTTAACAGAGAAATATACTACCGCAATTGTTGGTATTGATTTATTAACTAATAGTTTTATTGATGGTTTGCTGTTACAATTAATGACTTTTCATAGTTATGAGGATTTAAAAATAGTGTTTTTTACTAATGAAAAAAAGGCGGCGCGCTGGGAATATTTAAAAATATTACCGCATTGTTGGACTGATGATAAGGAAATGCGTTTTTTTGCGACTAATCCAAATGAAATGCAACAGGTATCCAATTATTTAGAGAGTATTTTTAATGCTCGTAAATATAAAAACACCTCATCAGGGCTAGAAGAAAGTAATAGACGGTATGATAGTTTTTCATCATATTATGTAATAATAACCGATGATTTAAAATCAGCCCGTAATATAAAAATTATTAAGGATGTTTTAGGGCAAAAAATTAATGGTGGGTTTTCGTTATTAATAAAAAACGATAAATTATCTAACTTACCGAATGAATGTTCAACTTTTATTGAAATTTCAGAAAAACAATCGGGACTATTTGAAAACGAATTACTGGCTAATAATGTAAAGGGCTTCCATGCTGATTTTAATACTACTGTTAGTATGCAGGATTGCGTGATTAAGTTAGCGAATGTCCCGATAGAATTATCAATCGATAAAATGATGTTACCTAAAGTTGTTACCTTTCTAGAAATGTATGATGCCGGTAAAATTGAACAACTTAATATTTTTGAAAGATGGAAAATTAATAATCCAGTGATTAGTTTACAAGTTCCTATTGGGATAAATGAATCCGGGGAATTATTTAAGTTAGATTTACATGAAAAGTTTCATGGTCCTCATGGTCTAATTGCCGGCATGACCGGCTCGGGTAAAAGTGAATTAATAATAACATATCTATTATCGTTAGCTGTTAATTATCATCCCGATGAAGTAAACTTTATTTTAATTGATTATAAGGGTGGTAGTGTAGCTGGTGCTTTTGAAAATAAAGAAGCGGGTATAAAAATACCACATATGGTAGGAACGATTACTAATTTAGATACCGTGGAATTAAAAAGATCATTGGTTTCCATTGAAAGTGAATTAAAAAGGCGTCAAAGACTTTTTAATAAGGTTAGAGAAGCTTTAAATGAGAGTACCATTGATATTTATAAGTATCAACGATTATATCGTGAGGGTTTAGTTGATACTCCTATTTCCCATTTGTTAATTGTCAGTGATGAATTTGCTGAATTGAAACTCCAACAACCAGAATTTATGTCACAATTAATTAGTACCGCTAGAATTGGCCGTAGTTTAGGTGTTCATTTAATTTTAGCAACGCAAAAGCCATCTGGAATAGTTGATGATCAAATATGGAGTAATAGTCGTTTTCGGGTCTGTATGAAGGTACAAGAGAAAGCTGACAGTATGGATATGATAAAGTGTTCTGATGCTGCTATGCTTAAAGATGTTGGTCGTTTTTATTTACAAGTAGGTTATAATGAATTTTTTGCTTTGGGGCATTCCGCTTGGTGTGGGTCACAATATATACCAATGGATAAAAGAAAGAAGAAAGTGGATACAGCGATAAATTTTATTGATAACACCGGTTATGTTTTAAAACATATTGATAGTAAAAAGAAAAGTGAGTTAGTTAGTGTGCATGGTGATGAATTAGGAAATGTGGTTAAGTATTTAAGTACTATTGCTAAACGAGAAGGTATTAATGTTACGCAACTGTGGTTAGATAAAATACCTGAATATATATATGTTGGCGATTTAAAAGCAAAATATGGTTATAAAGCGTCCCCATACTTAATAAATCCAATAATTGGGGAGTTTGATGATCCTTCTAATCAAAGACAAGGCTTACTAACCTTAAATATAACGGTGGAAGGCAATACGGTAGTGTATGGTGTTGTTGGTAGTGGCAAGGAACTAATTTTAAGCACGATAATATATTCAATTATTATGGAACATACGGCAGAGGAGGTTAATTTTTATATATTGGATTTTGGGGCGGAAACATTAAGGAATTTTAACAATGCTCCCCAGGTTGCCAATATTTTATCAGTTAACGATTCAGAAGAGATAGATAATTTATTTAAGTTATTAAAAGAAACCATTGAAATTCGTAAGAAGTTGTTTCTCGATTATAATGGTGATTATCGCTTATATTGTCAAAAAAGTGGGAAGAAGTTGCCAACTATAATAGTAATAATTAATTATTATGACTCTTTTATTGAAGCCTATCAAGAGTATGAAGACATTTTGTTACAGTTAACCAGAGACGGGTTAAAATGTGGAATAATATTTATTTTGACTACGGCCGGTATTAATACTATTAGATATAGGTTACTCCAAAACTTTAAACAACAGTTAACTTTACAATTAAATGATAATGTGGATTATAACACGATATTGGGTAATGTTGAGGGTGTATATCCTTCAAAACATAAAGGAAGAGGGCTAATTAGAATAGAAAAAGTATATGAGTTTCAGACTGCTTACCCTTATAATAAAAATAATATGGGTGAATATATAAAGGTGATTTGTCAGAAGTTAAGAAACAAATTATCTAAACAAGCAGAAAGGATACCCGTATTACCAGAAGTTGTTGATGAAGACTTTATTTATCCGCATATAGATAATTTAACCAATTTGCCAATCGGTGTTGAAAAAAACAGTTTAAAGGTATTAACTTATAATTTACAAGGTCAATACGGCACCTTAATTTCTGCTCAAAATATAGATATAACTAGTAAGTTTATAACATCTTTAATGAAAATAGCCTCTCAGATTAAGGATATTAATGTCATTATTTTAGATGCCGAAAGATTAATATCAAAGGAATTATTAAGCAAAGTCTCATATTATAATAATAATTTTGATAGTATAATTGATAATTTATATAATCAAGTCTTAGAACAATACGAAGCATATACCAGTAACCATTATAATATTAATTATTTAAAATCATATCTCCATACGGTTTGTTTTCTTGTTGGTATTGATAAACTAAAAAAGAGATTAGCAACGGAAATATCAACTAAATTTGATTCTTTATTGGAAAAGGGCCGCGATTTAAATAAGTTTAGTTTTATATTAGTGGAAGAAATTAATAGATTAAAAGTATTTGAATATGATAATTGGTTTAAAATTTTAATTAATAAATATGATGGTATTTGGGTTGGACGTGGGATAACCGAACAATTTATTTTAAAATTAGGGCGTACAACTAAAGACCTTTATGAGGAAATAGGTAATGATTTTGGGTATGCGGTAAATAATGGAATGCCTACTTTAGTAAAATTACTAGATTTTAAATTGGCGGAAGAAGTAATAATTAATGATCCTGAGAAAATAGAAATTTTAGATATTTAAAAGGAGGGATAAAGTGAATAAGATATTAATTGAAATATATGTGCCGTTAATTGAAAAAAAATATGAAGTGTTTGTGCCCATAAACAAAAAAATTAGAAGGGTAATAGTGTTATTAAATGAAGCTATTAGTGAACTTACTGATGGGATATATATAGCGCCTAATAATACTTTTTTATATAATAAATTTACTGGTGATATGTTAAAACCAGAGGTGCTAGTAAAAGATTCAGGATTAAAGAATGGTTCGAAGGTAATACTAATTTAATAACTAATTAATATAATAAACTTAGATTAAATAAACAAAAAACACCATAATAGGTGCTTTTGTTTAACTTTAAAAATACTATTTAAAGTAATTCGTCAACTTTACCAGTAATTGCTTGATCAGCAGCTTTATAAGTTTCAACTGTTTGTTGTAAAAACTTAGAATAATTATCAACAGCAGTATAGAAGTTTTCAAATTTGCTAGCTAATTCATTAAATTTACTTAAAAACTCTGCTGCCGCATTACTTTTCCAAGTTTCTTCAGTATTTACCCGTTGCATCTTTTGCTTAACACTATCTAAGATGGTTTTCATATTAGTCGCTGAATTATGCAAATTCTGAGCCGTTGTGGTTACTTCTTCATAAGAAATTTCTTGTATCATATTTTCCCTCCTATAATCGACCAGCACTTTCCGCAATTTCGCTTTGAATTCTTTCAATATTTTTAGCGGTATCAACTAAAAAAATGCCATAGTTATTAACTAACTTACCTAAGGCCGTAATTGCCTCTTTGTATTCATTTACTTTGTTTACGTAAGATTGATTATCAGCACCCTTCCAGTGAGTACCTAAATTATCAACTGCTGCATAGACCTTATTTACTTCGCCGTTATATGAATCGGCTTCTTGTTGAATATCGATTCCTAGTTTTCTTAGGGCATCAATATTAGCGGTCATTTTCATTTATTTCACCTCCCTTCAATTTATTCATAATTATTATTTTCGTCATATTTTGTCGCCCAGTCTAAAACTTTCGCTGGTATTTTGTATGAGGGCGACCCTTCTACTTTCCAAACGTTTGTAATTTCTCCTTTAAACTCATCAAATTGATTAAAATTTCCTGATAGTCCAGCTTTATATTTTCCTTGTTCAACTGTTTCTTTATCAGAAAGAACAAATTCTATAACTGATTTATCCCACTTTTGGGCGTAGCCACTATCCGTATGGATATCATTTTTATATTCAACCTGTATCGCTTTTACTTGTTGACCATTTTCTAATTCAAAGATAAAGCGATCACCAATTTGACCAAAATGAGATCCTAAAGCCACAGCAATATAACCATCCCTATCTTTTAATAAACCGTTGCTATCTTTTGTAATTATTTTCCCATAAGCATCGGAATAACGAAGGAATTTATATTGAGGCGCAGTTTTTAAACTTATTGCCCCCATAAACATATATGTTTTCTTTTCTCCAGTACTAATATGGGGCAAAGTTTCTATTTCTCTCAGGTTTTCAGGTTGGACACTATAGCGTAAACCTCTAGTATCCACAGACGATGACGAATAATCTCTTTCTCCAGCTCTGGATATCCCAGTATCTTTCCCAAAATACTCCGTTTCTCTTTTTTGTTGCATATTCCGTTGCTTTTTGTTTATCACACTAATTGGTTCTTGTTTTGTGGTTTGATGATCTTTAAAATACTCCATTTCTCTTTTTTGTTGCATATTCCGTTGCTTTTTGTTTATCACACTAATTTGTTCTTGTTTTGTGGTTTGATGATCTTTAAAATACTCCATTTCTCTTTTTTGTTGCATATTCCGTTGCTTTTTGTTTATCACACTAATTTGTTCTTGTTTTGTG
>JBBACV010000098.1:0-5206 GCA_041656835.1 Acholeplasmataceae bacterium
ATCATTTAAGATACTTAAAGAGTCTTTATTTAAATCAGTTAGTTTATATCTATTTAATAATCTTTTGGGGTAATGCTCCTTTAAAAATGTAATTGCGTATAAAGCTACTTCAGAAATAGGAAGAATTTCATCTTTAATTGAACCGGTAATAGCTAGGTTATAAGCAACTTCTTTAATATCAAATTTATGCCATAATACACCTGGTGTATCTAATAATTCAAAATCAGGGTTTATTTTAATCCATTGTTGGGTTTTAGTTACACCAGGTCTATCTCCGACATTAGTAGCTCTTTTACCAACTAAACGGTTAATTAAAGTTGATTTACCAACATTAGGTATTCCTAAGATCATCGCTCTTATCTTAATTTTTGAAGTTCCTCTTTTTAAAGACTTTTTTACTTTATTAACTAAGATATCTTTTGATCTAGGATATATTTTATTAACATTTCTTCCACTTTGACTGTCAATAGTTAGAGTGAAAAAACCTAACTTTTCATAATGGTTAATAAAATATGAAGTTTTATTAGGATCAGCTAAATCAATTTTATTAAATAATAACAATACAGGTTTTAAATTAACAATTTTTAATATTTCTGGATTCATACTACTAATTGGTGCTCTTGAATCAATTAAAACAAAAACGATATCCATTAGTTTAATTTTTTCTCTAATCTCTCTTAGAGATTTATACATATGTCCAGGAAACCACTGAATTTTTTTCAATTTAATCAATCTCTTCTAAAATATTATCTAAATCCATTTTTGTAACTAAAACTTCTCTCGCTTTATTTCCTCTAGCTGGACTAATAATATTATATTTTTCTAAACTATCAACTAATTTTTTAGCTCTAATAAAACCTAAACCAAACTCTGATTGGATCATATTAATTGAACATGTATCCTCACTTAATACATATCTTGCGGCATCTTTAAATAAGACATCTAATTCAATATCTTTCTTATATACTAAGGTATCATGTTCAAATAAATAATTAGGTTCATGGCGTTCTTTAATATATTCAATTGTATCATCAATTTCTTTATTACTAATATAAGCTCCTTGAAGTCTTATTAAATGATCTGAATCTTTTAAAAGCATATCACCACGACCTAATAGTTGATCAGCTCCACTACTATCTAGGATAGTTGTTGAGTCTGTATATGATGATACTTTAAAAGCAATCCTAGTCGGAATATTAGATTTAATCGTTCCTCTAATGACATCAACAGATGGTCTTTGGGTTGCCACGATTAAATGGATTCCTGCGGCTCTAGCTTTTTGAGTAATTCTTTGAATTAAATCTTCAACTTCTTGACTTGCCACTAGCATTAAATCACTTAACTCATCAATTACAATCACAATTCTAGGCATTAATTCATCATCAATAAATCCTGATTTAATTTTTTCGTTATATGATTTTAAATCTCTACTTCTAGTTTCTGCAAAAGCACTATAACGACTTTCCATTTCATTAACAACCCATCTTAAAGCAACAGATGCCATTTTAGGATCGGTTATAACAGGAGTTACTAAATGAGGAAGTCCATTATAAGGTGATAATTCAACGACCTTTGGATCAATTAAAATTAGTTTTAAGTCAGTTGGTGAATTTTTTAAAATTAAAGAAACTAATATGGTGTTCACACAAACCGATTTACCAGAGTTTGTTGCACCAGCAATTAAACCATGAGGCATACTAGCAATATCAACAAAGATATGTTCACCATCAATATCTTCACCTAATCCAATCATTAAAGGTTTATCTAAATGTTCTCTAAATTTAGGACTACTAACAATATTACCAAAAGAAACTATTTCAGCGGTTGGATTAGGTACTTCAATCCCAACATATGGTTTACCAGGAATTGGAGCATCAATTCTTAATGAGGTGCTTGATAAGCTCATCATAATGTTATTTCTAATTGAGGTAACTCTTTTAACATCAACACCAGCATCTAAAGATACTTCAAAACGTGTAACTGTTGGTCCTTTTTTAGAACCACTTACAACCGCTTGAACATCATGATCGATAAAGGTTTGATTAATTCTATCGATATGTTTTAATAACCATTCTGGTTGATCATCACTACTACGGTTAGTCTTTTGATAAAGACTTAAAGGTGGATATGAATATCCATCAAAATCTTTTAAAGGTTTGATTCTTTCTTTTTTAACTTCTGGTTTTAATTTTTCATCAAAACTATCAACAACTTTAAAGTTGTTGGAGTTAGTTGGGAATGTTTTAATTTTAATTTCATTATCTTCTTCTTCATAATCTTCGACTGCTTTAAAAGATAAGTCGACTAGTTCTTCTTTAATATCTTCTTTGATATAAGGTTTTTCTTCTTTAATAGGTACTTCTTTTTTTTCTTCATCTTTTAAATAAGTATCAACACCATATAATTTTTTTCTAACATCTTTATTTAAAACATTATCAAATTCAAAATACTCCTTACCATAACGTTCTTTGGCTGTTTTGGGATCTAATTTACTAACATTTCTAAAGGCATCATATTTTTTATCTTTATCACCTTTAATTTTAGTTTTATAGGGAGCATTAATTTCATCTTTAACATCAAGACCAAAAAGAGGTGAAACAAATGGGTTTGAGGCATAATTTTTTTTAGTTAAAATTCCATCTACTTTAGGAATTTGAGGAATTTTAAAAGTTTTAGGTAATTTTTTATTATTTTTTCTTTTCATTTTTATTCTCCTCTTTGATTGCTTGTTCGATTTCATCATATAATCCTTCAATATCAGATTCAATTTCTTTATCTTCATCGAAAACTTTTTTAGAGTAAATTTTATATGTTTCTTCACCGGTTAAAGATATTATTACTAATCCTAACTTTATAAAGATAATGTTTAAAACATTATCCATTAATAATTTTCTAAACCAATATACAGGGTTAACAACATTTAAAACCATTAAACTTTTTTTAAAGACTTCAGTTATTTTTAATTTAGAACTACTTTTAACAATAATGTTTTCATCAAATTTATGTTTAGTATCATTTAAAGTCATAATCCTTCTTAAAGTCATTCCTTTAAACATTTTTAAAATTGGTTTATTTAATAACTCATCAAATCTAATTGAAACATATCTTAATAACATCAAAGTTTCATCAATGGTTAATTCTAAATATGGATATTTAGAATTAGGGTAAAACTTTGATGCAATATCATTAGCTAAATCAAGAGAGATTTGGTATAAATGTTTTCCATAACCAGTTTTTTCTCTTTTTTCTTTATCTTTAAATAATTCATGAGCATCTTTAATTAACCATTTTATTTCGGCTTCATCAATATCTTTTATTTCTGATTTATGAGTTTTCATTCCTTTATTTAAAGATGCTAATACCGCCACTAAATACCATAAGGCCATAATAATAAAACCTAAGGCAATTCCTGAAAAGAAGGCGATTAAGACAGCAACATCAATTGTAAATGGTCCTAAATTAAAACTCATAATATATATTCCTCATCCCTTATTATACTATATAATATAAAATATCCCATTTTGTTTCAAATGTTTTTACTTTTTTCTTGTTTTTTTATTTTATATGTTATATTTGGATAAATACTTATAAATACCTTATAATAAGATTATGGATGTTTTACTTAAACACTTAGAAAGCGAGATATTAATATGGAAAAACATTTAATAGCAATCGATTTGGATGGAACTTTACTTGATTCAAACTCAGAAATATCAAATGAAAATAAAGAAGTTATAAAAACTTTATCTAATTTAGGTCATATGGTTGTTTTAGCAACCGGGAGACCTTATCATGCAACAATTGATTATTACTATGAACTAGAGTTAAAGACCCCTGTTATTACTGATAATGGTGGTAATATTAGAGAACCTTTAAACAATAACTTTCAAACAGTTGTCGATGGTATTCCTGTTTTAATTAATCATAAACTTTTTAATTTTACCAAACCATTTTTAGAATCAGCCTTTTATTCCTATGGTAAATATGTTTATGCATATAACTATTTAGAAAGACTTCATAAAATTTTTATGGGTAGTGAGAAAGCTAATATTATTCATGAGGATTTTGATAAGTTAATGCATACCCCAACAGGAATGATCTATTTAGTTAAAAATGAGTTTTTAGACGATTTTGAAAATTTCTTAAAAACTGAATTAAATGAAGAAGTTAACTTTAGATTATGGGGGAAAGACTCTAAGCACGGAGTATATGAAATATATAAAAAAGGATCTTCTAAATTATCAGCCATAAACTGGATTCGTAAACATTTTAATATTAATGAAGATAATGTCATTAGCTTTGGTGATGGTATTAATGATATTGAAATGATTGGTGGTGTTAAATTAGGGGTTGCTGTTAGTAATGCCCATGAGTCAGTTAAAGAAAAGGCTAAATATCTTAGCCCTTATTCGAATGATGAAAATGCGGTTGCATTATTTTTAAAAGAATATTTTAAACTTTAAAAAATATTTAAAAGATTTTTAACTAATTCTTCATTAAAACCTTTTTGAACTAAATATCTAAAAAGTTTTTGATTATTATTATATTTATTTTTAACTAAGTTATAGCAATAATTTAAAGCGGATAATTCATCATAATCCTCTAATATTAAACTAATTTTTTCTTCTTCAAATAAATATTTATTTAAAGACTCTCTTAATTTTAATTTAGAATAATTTTTAGTTAATAATGTATTAATTATTTTCTCATCATCAATTAAAAATTCTTTTTCTAGTCTTTTAATTAAGTAATCATTATTAGTAATATTATGTTTTTCGAAATATTTTTTCATTTGATTAATACTTCTACCATATAGCGCGTAATTACGCGCTTTTTTATAGATTTTTTCAATATTTATTTCTTCATATATTTCATTTAAATTATTTATTTCTTTATCTTTAAATAAATTATATTTAACTAAAATATCTTCACTAACAACTATTTTGTCGTTGTTAGTAAAAGTTATTTCAAAATCTTTATTTTTAGGTTTAATTACTTTAATAATCATACGTAATCACTTCTTTTAAAACCATGTCCTAATACTTCTTTTGTTGATAGAATTAACGTAAATGCTTTAGCATCTATTTCATCAATTAAATGTTTAACATCATATAATTGTTGACGGTTTACGGTTGTTATTATCATTTCTTTTTCACTCCCTGTAAACCCTCCTAAAGCTTTAATTCTAGTTAAGCCACGGTCAATA
>JBBACV010000099.1:0-5179 GCA_041656835.1 Acholeplasmataceae bacterium
TAAGTCAAGTAATAAAATGTAGTAAACAGAAAAAGACCTCATCCAAGGTCCTGAATTGATTATTTGTGAATCAATTTAGGTAGCTACACCCTAACGACTCAAATTTGGATTATATGAAACGTTGTTAAATTCAATGTAATGCATCATACGTATGAGTTTACGACAGACATGGGCTAAGGCGACTTTATGATGTTTACCTTGGTCACGTTTCTTATGATAATAATCATTCATAGTAGGTATGAAACGTACTGCGGGTAAGGCGTAAGTCCAGATAGCACTTCTTAGTAAAGGTGAACCATGCTTAACGAGTTTACCATAACTTTCCTTAGTTCCTGATTGGATAATTCTAACATCAAAACCAGCGAATGCTATGAGTTTAGCGGGGCTAGAAAAATTTTTAAAGTCACCAACCTCAGCATAGATGGTTGCTGCTGTGATGATACCTAAACCAGGAATAGTTATTAACTTAGAATCGGTTTTTGAAAAGAGGTTCACGATTTCTTGATCTAAGACCTCAAGTGTTTCTGTGAGATATTTGATAGACGATATAACGGTTTGAATTAAAAGATCATAGACTTTATCACTTATACCAATAGAATCACGCGCTAATATCTTTAGTTGATTGAATCTAGGATAAGTGAGTCTGCCTTTAGTCTTAGAACGTATTAGTTCAAAGTCTTTAATAGTCATTTTGGCGATTCTAGCTTTACTTTTAAACCGTTTTAAGATGAAAATTGCACCCTGTCCTAATCGACCTTTAAAGAAAGGTTTATATTCGGGGAAGGTCTTATCTAAGAGATTGGTGAGTTTAACTAACTCTTTAGAACGACTTTGAAGATAGGCGTATCTTTGCCTAACTAATTCTTTTAAGACATTATTGTGATAAAATTTAGTATGTAGTGTTTCGTAATCAACGGATCCTAACATACTTGAGATGACTTTAGCGTCAACTTTATCAGTCTTAGTCTTTCTTAACGATGATGCCTTCGAGAACATATGCGTTAAGTAAGCATTAAACTCAACATAGGTATATCCTAAGTTGGATAGATATTGTTTCAGGTTTGTTCCATAATGACCCGTTGATTCGAAACCTATTTTTATTTCACTAGGATCCCCTAATGATTTAAGTGAGTCAAGCAGTTCATTAAAACCTGATGCGTTATTGTCAAAGATAAATTCTTTGACCTTCACACCTGCATCCGTAGCTATGAAGCAGTTGTGTTTGAATTTAGAGATGTCAATGCCAATATGGTACATAATCTCTACCTCCTAAAAATGTTTTTAAGTACTGGTGGTAAGTCACATGTTTCCTGTTTCTATATACTTGTGATAAAGCGTCAAGCGCTAATAAACTTATTGATAGATAAAAACAGGAACTGTGGTAGGAATCTCCTATATGCGTCAAGCGCTAATTCAATGAAACAAATCCACAGTACCTATTAAAATTATAACAAATGAAAGAAAGGAAGCTATATTCAGTATCAATCAAATGTTACATACTGAATATACAAGTATCCTATGAGTATAGAAATTAAATGGTTCAATGGAAATATCGATGATATTTTAATTTATATCTCAGAGAAAAATATTTCAGTAAACAAAGCTGGAAAACACTTCTTTACTCATGCTAATAAAGTTATGCTTGGGATTAATAAAGAAGAAAATTCTTTTTACATTAAACCTCTTTCTAAGGCTAATGTTATTAGAGGAGATATTCCTAATTATAAAATGTTTAATTTAAAAGTAAAGAAAGATAACGTTTTGATTAATAACTTATCATTTATAAAATTATTAATCAAAGAATTTAATTTGAAATTAAATGATGATAAAATCACCTTTAAAGCAGTCTGGAATCCCAAAGATGATTATTTAAATATTAATTTAACGGAGGTAGTACCTAATGAATGAAATGGTATGGATTTGGTTTGTTGTTTTAATTGCAGCTTTAGTTTTAGAATTTATAACTGTTGACTTTGTTTCAATGTGGTTTGCGATTGCGGCAGTTCCTATTATTGTAATTGCTTGGATATGGCCAGAATTAATATATCTTCAAGTAATCTTATTCTTTGTGATTGGTTTTCTTTTGATGATTTTAACTAGACCATTATTAGTTAGATATTTTAGGAAAAATGTTGTTTCCACGAATGTTGATTCATATATTGGTAAAGAGGCGATCGTTAAGGAATTAATCACACCAACTAAAAATGGAACTGTTTTATTTGAAAGCTTAATTTGGACAGCGGTTTCAAAAGAAGAAATAAGTCCAAATACCTTAGTAAAAATATTAGCAGTTGAAGGTAATAAACTTATAGTTTCAAAAATTAAATAAAGGAGAAAATATATGTCACCAGAACTATTAATTGTTTTAATTGTTTTATTAGTCGTAATTGCGATTATTGTTATTTCAGGAATTCGAGTTGTCACTCAAACCAATAAATATATTGTCGAAAGATTTGGCGCCTACCACAAAACATGGGGCGTTGGAATCCACTGGTTAATCCCTTTTATTGACCGGGTTGCTAAAGTTGTTAACTTAAAAGAACAAGTAAAAGACTTTGAGCCCCAAGCGGTTATTACTCAGGATAATGTTACAATGCAAATAGATACGATCGTCTTTTATCAAGTAACTGATCCAAAACTCTATACTTATGGAGTAGAAAATCCTGTTTTTGCAATCGAATCTCTCTCAGCAACAACAATTAGAAATATCATTGGAGAATTAGAACTTGATACCACTTTAACATCAAGAGATATTATTAATGAAAAAATGCGAGTTATTTTAGATGAAGCCACCGATAAATGGGGAATAAAAGTTAACCGTGTTGAAGTTAAAAATATTATGCCCCCTAAGGACATCCGTGAATCAATGGAAAAACAAATGCGAGCAGAACGTGAAAGACGTCAAACTATTCTTTTAGCTGAAGGTGAAAAAAGAGCAAGAATTTTAGAGGCCGAAGGTGTTAGAGAATCAACTATCTTAAAAGCGGAAGCCGATAAACAACAATCAATCTTAATTGCTGAAGGTGAAGCCGAAGCCTTAAAGAAATTAAAAGAAGCCGAAGCCTTAGGAATTAAACTTATTAAAGAAGCTAAAGCTGATGATGCTGTTTTAAAGATTAAAGCATATGAAGCTTTAGGAGAATTAGCAAGAGGCGAATCGACTAAAATTATTGTTCCTTCTAATTTAGCAGAATTAGCAGGAATGGTTACCGCTTTAAGCGAAACGGTTAAAGATTCTAAATCAAAGTAATATTAAACAAAGAAAAATGGAGAAAAATTCTCCATTTTTTTATACTTATCTTCTAATAAAAAACCTAGGAAGACGTAAGAATCTCTTACGTTAAACGATAGAACTTGACTTTTCTTACACTTTGGGATTCCAATTTCTTGGCATTCAACGCAGGCATAAGTTTAAGTTCAACTTCTTAAAATTTGGGTTCCACGGCCTCTTCCTAGGCACTTATAATTTACTATAAAAACATCGATTTGTCAACCTTTAGGGTTTATTTCTTTATATCCTTAATAAGCTTTAAAGTATGATTTTTCAAATCTTCTCTTTCTAACGAAAAATCGATGATGGCTTTTAAATATCCGTTTTTAGAACCGATATCATATCTTTTAGCATCTATGTCTAAAGAATAGACAGATTCTTTATCCATTAGTCGTAAAATAGCATCTGTTAATTGAATTTCGTTTCCCGCTCCTCTTGATTGAGTTTTTAAAAGCTCAAAAATACTTGAGTTTAAAATATATCTACCCGCAATCGCAGAATTAGATGGAGCTTTCCCTTTTGGTTTTTCAACAACTCCTTTTAATTTTTTTAAATTAGAGCTTGTTTTAACTTCTGGAATACATATTCCATATAAATGAGTATTTTCGTCTGGAACATACATTGTTCCTAAAATATTAGATTTAGTTTCATGATGTGCATTAATTAATTGTTTAATTGCCGGAGTATCTTTAGAAACAAAAACATCATCACCTAATAAAACAGCAAAGGATTCATCTTTAATGTATTTCTCTGCTTGTAAAACAGCATGTCCTAAGCCTAATTGTTCTTTTTGATTAACATATCTAATCTTTAAACCATAATGATTATTGTTAATTAAATCAATATCTTCTTCTTTATTTTTATCTTTTAAAAAATGTTCTAATTCTTTATTAAAACCAAAATAATGTTTGATAGCTTCTTTATTATCAGAAACAATAAAAATTACTTCTTCTATTCCAGCTAAATAAGCCTCATGAACAATATAAGATAAAGCAGGTTTATCAATAATTGGAAGCATTTCTTTAGGGATAGCTTTAGTTATCGGCAAAAATCTTGTCCCCCACCCTGCCGCAGGTATAACCGCTTTTTTAACCATAAATTTATTCTCCTTCATAAAATACTAATATTCTTACATAACTTCCACGATTTAGCAATGCATTCATTAATATTTCTCTTACTTTATTTTCAATCGCAAACTCATTGTTTGGAACTTTAACATTAACTCTTGCCGCATAATAGCTTTCACTATCAAATTCACTCATTCGGTTAACAAAATATGTTTTCGATAAGGTTTCAATATCACTTAATGTCGTAAATGAAAAAATAATTGAAATAATTATTTCTTGGTTTAAAATTTCTAAGTTTTCTAAAAAGTGTGCAAGATTTAAAGCTCTCGCGACAATATATTCTGTCCGATGAAAAAATTTATCTTCATAAATTTGTTTATTTTTATCAAAAATGATTTGATCAGAGACAGGATTACCAAATATATTTTCTAAAAAATTTGAAAATTGTTTAGCACGTTTTGCATGTTTATGGTAAAACTCGGTATAAATCTTTATAAATTTACCATTAAAAGTATATGCAGTAATCATAAAATGTTTTCGATTAGAATAAAATAAAAGATCATTTAAATGTCGTTGGAAGACATTTAATTTTAACTCTATTTTATATATTCCAACTAAATTATAAGTCTCATTATAGACTAATGGCTCATAAAATTCATTCGCATAAACATAATGTTGGTCATTAGGATCATAGTACTCATAGGCACTATAGGCTACTCTATTTAAGGAAATATATTTTTCATATAAAATATCAGCTATTCCGATTGCGGTAATAATAGCGGTGAAAATGATTTTTGAAAATGATGAAAAATCAGTAAACCATACCGCATATATTATTGGG
>JBBACV010000100.1:0-5136 GCA_041656835.1 Acholeplasmataceae bacterium
TCAAAGTTATCTTTTAGGAACTATCGCAAGTATTTTAGGTTATTTATTAACTAAAGGAGGATTAAGGTTTTTTAGATATATCATGAGAGATCCTCAGGGTAATCCTCGTTTAACTATTGTTGTTAATAACACTTTATATGTAATTTCTTTTCTTGTGATATTTTTAACTATTATGTTTGCGACATTAAACTCGCTTAGAAAAGCAAACTTAAGATCTACTACCGAACTTTTAAAAGAGTGATTTGATGGTTAGTTTAAAATTAGCGTTAAAGTTTATTAAAGCAGATTTAAAAAGAATTATTTTACTTTTTTATTAATGATTATTGGGACTGCAATCTTTTATTTTATTATTATAGGAGCTAATGCTTTAGAAAATAAAATAATAAGATTATCTCAAAATGGTATTTCTGAGTTAAGTGTACCATTTATTTTAAGTGATGAGGAAGGCCCAGTAGAAATTCTTTCTTTTAGTGATGATAATAATAGATATATATTAGATGTTATAAAAAATCCTAAAATCTATTTTAATTCTATTTTAATTATTTTTATAGTTGTTTTAATATCTGTCTTAGTCTCACTTAGAAAAGTGAATATTAAAAATAAAATTGAATTATTAAAATAATAATCCTTTATAATCTTTAATTCTATTATTAAAAAGTGGAAGTCAATTAAGATTTCCACTTTTTCAATTATAATTTCTTTAATTGTATTTATAAATTTTAATCGTTTGTTATTTGAATTGTAAAATAACCTAAATCTAAAGCATCACCGACCGTAATTCTAACTCTATATTCACCAACAATCGATGGAACTTCTATTTTAACTGGATTATTTCCTTCTGTATCACTACTATACAATAATTTATCTGAAGCAAATTCATAATAACCTTCAGGAACTTCTAAAGCATTTGTCTCATTATAATATTTAACTAAAGAACCTTTTTGATAACCTACAACATAATATTTACCAACAGATTCGTTATCTAAGTTGAAAATCTCAATTGTTCCGTACTGCCTAAACATATCAAGGAAAATATAAACCATATCTAAATCTCCTTGAATGGGACCACCACCTAATAATTCTCCTAATCTAACATCAATAGTTATTCCGTGAATATCTAAATATTCACCTGGAAGATATTTCCAGTTAGTTGGTTGATTTAATGTCCAACTAACAGCTTCTTCTTCATTCGACCATCTAATAATCGCAAATTCGCCTTCTTCACCGTCTAGAGATGCTTGAAGTGGAATTGAAAAGTCAACAAACCCTTCTGATCTTACTTCAACGTTTTCTCTTTTACTATTTCCACTTGCGACTGGTAAAAATGTTCCGCCGTGATCAAAAGTTCCTAATATAGTTAATATTGATTTTTTATCTTGTGTTGCTCCTGGTGAATCAATTCTAATACCTGTATTAGTTGCACCACTAATTGAAGTATTCTTAATGATAACTTCTGATGTATTAACATATAAAGCTGCACTAAGTGAAGTCATACTGCCACCTCTACCAGGATTAACAAAACTAACATTTTCTAAGTAACCATTTTTAACATTATTATAATGAACACTATATTTATTTGATTCACTAATTGTAAGGTTAGAAAAATAAACATTGTCACTAGTAATATTAAAAATGATATTAATTCCGCCCGTTTCGAATTCATAGCCATTACCATATAATGTAAAAGGATAATCAATTTTAATTGAATTATCAGCTTCAGGATTAGGATTTCTTCCACTACCATAATTTATGTCATTAGTTAAAATAATCGCTTCTGTTTTGTTATCATATGCTGAATAAAACTCGTCTAAATTTGCAACTTCTACACCATTAACAATTAAAATAGGATCCGTTTTTATAGTTTCAAAAATATCATCTTTAGGAACAAATTCCACGTAATATAAATAACCACCAATACTATTATCACTATGAATTAATTGTTGTTCATTTTCTCCTTCTATTAACTCTCCGTTTAAATACCAATGATATTCGCCTTCCCCAAGACTTTCAGGAGCAGCTCCAACAATTAACGTTCTATCTTGATAGTCATTTGTTTGTACTAGCGTATCGTTTTCATGAATAGTTAAATTAAACGGTCCATAACTAACAACAACAAAGCGGAAGTTAGATTCATACTTCCCAGCCTTTAATTGAATAACATATTCACCTACTTGATCAAATACATAGTCAAGATCAAGGTAAGCTATTCCTTCTTTTGGAAAACCTTTACTTGTCAAATCAACTACTACTTCATCTTTAGTAACTTCATTTTTGTTATTACGATATTCAACGGTCCAAATTGCTTCTTTATGTGTCAAGTTTCCGTTTAATACAGCTTGATATTTTAGTTCATTAGTACCGCCATAAAGCAATTTTTCAATATGAGTATTAAACTCATTATTAATTGTTACTTGAGTTGGTTTTTCACTAACACTAATGTTTCTACTATCAATTAGTGTTTCTGATTTACCAGCTTTATTGTAACTAGCTTCAACTTTAATTGTTTTTTCCATTGTTGTTTTTACAACAACAGTATATGTACTTAGCTGTTCATTAGACTTAATTTCGTTTTCATTATCAAACCATTTAATGGTAAAGTCTTCTACAGTTAAATTGTTTTCTAATAAGTTTTTAAAAACTACTTCAAAGGTTACATCCTCTAAATTTCCATGGTCTTCAGAATCTAAGTAAAACTGAATTAAATCACCACTTTTAACAACTAAATCAACTTCGACTAATTTAGTTGTAGGATCTACTGTTACTTCCTCACAGCCGACTAGTACTAGTAATAAAGCAACTAATAAAAATATTTTTTTCATTTATTAACTTCCTCCTTTAGGATAATATTTTGGCTCTTTCAAATATATTATAAACGGCGTAAAACCACCAATAGAAGGATGCATCGCTTCTACAAAGTTGGCCGTTCTTTCTTTTTTAATTAAAGTTTCTATTTCATCGGTTATTTCATCATTTACTGTAATGTAGCTATCATTAACATAACCACCCCTAATCATTATTACTGGATTAACATAATAGTTTTTTCTTTCTTTGAAATAAACATCTTTATATTTATCCGATTTTAATTCTCTTAAAATATAACCAAAATCATTCATATTAAGTGCTCCACTAGCATCATCTAAATTACGCCAAGAGTTAGAGTCAAGTGCAGCAACACCATTTTCTTCGACTAAGTTTAAGACATTTATTCCACCTTCATTACGAGCATTTTGAATTACTATTCCAATTGCAGTATATTCAAGTAATGTGCGGGAAAGATTAACTTTAGTAGAATGATTTTTATAAGCATTTACTTTTTGACTATCGAGCTCAATGGATGCTAAATATGCACCTCTTAAAATTAATCCATCAGCGTTGAAAATGGTCGCTTTATCTTTAAAGTCCACAGCATCGCTACTAGCAAAGCCTTTGAAAGTGATGTTAAATCGTCCATTTTCAATAATACTGTTTTCAATTGTAAAAGTGCGATCTTTGTTATTTTTGGCAATCATACCGACATTAATAATATTTTCATATGGAAGACCATTTTCATCAAGTCCACCAATTATGTGAGTATTATAAAGGCCACTACCATCACCATTAAATTCAATCGCAAATCGATTGATATATTGGATTTTACCATCTTCTGTTAAATTTGTATACTCCATTAAATTAGAATGATCTATTTTATAATTGTTTCCATATAATTTCATTCCATTACTAAATACGATTCTTTCTTTTAAGTCAATATTGTTTAACAAGTAAATACTCGTATTTAGTGTATAGATAGGACCGCTTTGTGTATTTAAAAACAAATCATCATATTCATAAATATTATATCCACTATTAACATTAAAAGAGTAAGAAGCGTTTTTAACTAAATTTTTAGTCGAAATACTCGCTCCGTAATTAAGAGCGTCTTTATTAAAGGTTAGAGTTAATAAGCCTCTACCATCACTAATTACTTCGTTTTGATAATTTGCATTAATATAATTAAGTGTCAATAATAAGTTTTCAGCTTTTTCTTTTAAACTATTATTAATTTCTTCTTGTTCATTAATTGGTAAGTTGTTTGGAGCTTTTTTAGGATAATAGGTGTAGGTAAGTTTAATTGCATTTTTATCACCAAATAAATAATCTTTATGTAGTTCATTTAAATCAAAAACAACACCATAAATTTCATAAGGATCCCAACTCGGGTCATTAACGGTAATGTCACTTTGACCTTCATATTCCCCATCTACTGTTTTAATTATTAATTTCATAAAGCCCATATTTTTAGCTTTAACTTTTAAAGATATTTCACCTTTATCAATTTTAAAACTATTTTCAATAATATCGGCACTTAAATTAACATATAACTCGGTATTTGATTTAAAAGTTTTTCCATTATAAGATGCTAATTCAATTCCTTCTTCATTATGAATTTTAAATGAGTTATCTCTCGCTCCTTCTGGACCTATTTTAAATTCTAAAGTCGTTTCTTCATTAACATTGTTAAAGAAAATATCATTACCTTTAGTAATAGTTAAACTATTGACAGCGATCGGCACACTATAGCTAATTATCGTAGAGCTAAAACTTACTACCGCGAAGATTAAAATCGGAAAAGCTAATAAAAACATAATTAAAATCTTTTTCATACTTTTTTAACCGCCTTTCTTAACCTTAATATACTAATAAGTGTATAAATTCCAATAGTAATAAAAATAATACCGTAGAGGATGTTATAGACCATTTTGTCAGTTAATGAAATTGAAATATAACCGATATATTTAAATTCTTTTTTACTTCGCCACGTTCTCATATGGGGAAATAGTTTCACAAAATAGGGAACTACTATTTTTACTATTCCTAAAAAAACAGCAACTAATAATCCTTCTAATAAAGTGTTAAACATATTAACACCTTCATCAAGACCACCTTCATTAGATGTTAGTTGAGGGTTTTTATAATCTCTACTAACAGCACTAAAAGTATAGCCTATTAAAAAGACTAAACTCATTAAATATACAAAGATTGCTTCTCCAGTACTAATGAATTTAAATGATACTATTAAAATTGTACTAACGGTAAGCATTAAAGCGCTTAATATTAAGCCAAAAGAAAGTCTCGCAAAAATTTGTTTAAAAGGTTTTA
>JBBACV010000101.1:0-5102 GCA_041656835.1 Acholeplasmataceae bacterium
AGGCGCGGGGTAATGTGGTAGGGCTTAATCCGCTTTTTGTAAAACTGCACGATGTAGAGGCACTGGATGTTGACACTATGTTTGACTTCAGCATAGCGGAAGTATTATATAAGGAACAGACGGCACGTACCACAGGAGGGGCCTATCGATGAAAGTCTCGTTAATAACACCAGCGTTCAAGTCTGCATGGTGCCTGTCCGACTATATGGCATCAGTCGCAGCCCAAACCAGACCTCCCGACGAGATACTCATAGGCGTGGACGCATGTGAGACCACCCTTGCGGCAGCGCTGGAGTTAAAGCAGAAATACACCGAATTTAATATCCGGGTGTTATATTTTAAAGAGCATGCAGGTTGTTATCGCATCCGAAACACTCTGGCTCTGTTAGCAGCTGGAGATGTACTGTGTTTGTTTGATGCCGACGACACAATGCATTCCGACCATATTGCCTCTATGCTGCACCTGTCAGCGCCAGATACCTACGTTGTTGCGGCTGGCACACTGGTGGAGTGTGAAGGGCACACCGTTGTAAGGCAAGGCCTGGCATATAGGAAGTGCCATGGTGTTGTATGCGTATATAGAGACCTATTTCTCAGGCACTGCGGGTATGAGGCCTGGCCGTGCTCTGCAGATTCTGAATTCATAATACGCATTAAAGCCGCAGGTGTTAGGATCGTTACGTCACAGGTAAGCACTATGACTGTACGCAAGCATAAGGACAGCCTTACGCGCAATAATAAAACAGGGATGCACACCAGGTTGCGGCACCAGTATAAAGCAGAATATCTAAAAAGAAAAACCAATCCTGTGGTTTTAAAAACACTGGCAGTGGCAATATGCGTAGAGGTGGCACCAGCCAATACTGCTGTAGTGGAAGATCCTGTAACTCAGGATGTAGAAGCAACAGAAGTTACAGAGGTGACACCAGTCTATGTAGAAGAACAAACCGTTTTGTTGCCAACAACGCCACTTGTGCCACGCGTATCCATGCCTTCCGATCCTGCGCCTATTGACGTGGTACTACCGTTGGGCGGACAGAGTATATACAATAATCTTGAGCTGCGCCTGGCCCTCAGAAGCATGGCAATGTATCTGCTTAATATTGGTGAAATATACATAGTGTCCGATAGCCCTCCAGCATGGCTTCAGAATGTGCAGATAATATCCTTTCCGGATCTGTTTTCGAACAATAAGGATGCAAACATAATAGACAAGATATCCAAAGCCTGTCAGACAGTAGCCCTTTCAGAAAACTTCCTATTCTGGAGTGACGACCAGGTATTGTTGAAGCCTGTGCTGGCTAATGATATAGGGCCAACTGCAGAACCTACAGATGCCATCCAGCATTTCCAGCAGAACAGTGTTGGCTGGCGCGGCAGGATGCACCGCACAGGGATAAAGCTGCAACGGATGGGTAAAAATACAATAAACTTTGATGCGCATGTACCGCAGCCTATGAATAAGAAACTATTTAGAAAAATGCTCCGAACGGTTCCGGATTACATAGAGGATATGCCGGGCAGGATAAACGGCTATTGTATAAACACGCTATACTTCAATCTCTTTGGGATAAAACCGGCAGCACTTAGGCCGGATAATGGAATAAAGGTAATGCAACCGATAGAGGCCTCGGTTATATCCAAAGGGCTGGAGGATAAAGTATGGTGCGGATATAATAATGTTGGATTTACAGGCCCGTTGCGTAAAATGCTTGAACAAAGATTCCAGGAAAGGTGCATGTATGAAAAATATTGAGGCATTCAACAAAGTTCAGATAGACCAGATGGTTTTCAGATCGCAGCACGAACTTGTTAAAAAACTTAGAAGCGGCACAATAGACCAGGCAATGTTCCTTATGACGATGAAGCCCGAGGATCCATTCATACTCTGGAACAATACGCTATATTATCTTACGCAGTTGGAATACCGACTTCTGAGTAACGGGGGTGCGGTGCCGGGCATTGACCGGGATAAAGTGTTTGAGGCCCTGCTGGCATTTGATGCCCTGCCAGAACCCCTTGGGCTGGGTAGCACTATAATAGAATATAGGGAGAAGCTGAAATCGGCAACCTGCAGCGCATGCACAAAGAACAGATACAAGTCCAAGATAGTGCACTTCTTTATTCAGAAGGCCAGAAGTCTGTCCACAGAGGACAGTACAATATTGTCGGCCGATCCTGTGCTGGCAGATGCACTTGGGGCAATAAAACTACCCAAGAACACTACCCTTGAAAAACTACCCAAGAAAATCTGGCCAGAACAGGATATATCAATACCGCCAAGGCTTGTGTACCTGTTGCCCAAACAGGAACAGGCTATAAATATGGAGGCCTGCCTTGATTGCGTAAAGAAGCACCTGTACACAGCAAGGGTGTTCTATATTGAATATCTGTGCGGCTATACGGAACACAAACAACTATGCCTTGCAGAACTGCAGAATGCGGCATGGGAAGCACTGCAGACACACCCCCTGTTGGCCGGCACTATTTCAAGTGCTATGACTATATTGGAGGACACCGACGAGCTGCTGCTGGGATTGGTGCAAAGCAGTCTGGTTGCTGTAGATCCCGACTTTGAAATAACAGATAAGCAGAATGCAGTGCTTGCGCTGAAAGGTATTGCCACCATTGCCGCAGCTAATAAGAATGTAGGCCTTCTGGCGGGTGCACTATCAGGATTGGAGCAGACATTGCCGGACAAAGCCAAAGATATCCGGACTGCGCGGCTTATGCTGATGGACATAGGCGTAACATACGCTGCAGAAGCCTGGATTGAAGTTGACAGCTTAATCTGTGCAGAAGTTGTGGCATAATATATTGAGAGTAGTTTAGAAACTTTGCCGAAACCGGCAAACTGTATTCGGTGTAAACCACAGTACAGCGAAAAGGATAGATATCTCACCTAACGAAGTAGGCCATACCGGATTTCCTACGGACATTCTGTCTCAACGGAAATCCGAACTGGACTACTTCTAACGGATCGATATCCTCCACAATGCCAGTGAACAACTCTTATTCGTTTGAGACAATGTGCTGATACCGGCACAGTATACGGAATATGCCTTCACCGGCATAGATCGCCTACAGTCTTGCTACGTCGCCGGCGGAGCCTCCGCCGGCGACGTACCTTCAACGTAGAGTCCTACGTAGTCAAACGAGAGTCAAAAACAAGAAAGGCTGCTGTAATCGGCAGCACTATGCATTTGCCTAATTGGCAATAAATAGTGAATAGGTAATTGGCGTGGCCATTTCCAGGACCTGCCGGATCTGCTGACGAGCCGCGCTCACCGCGGCTCGCAGAACCTCCGGTCCATGGATGTCCTGCCAATATTCACATGATCCTGTAGTTGTTTTTGCATTGGTACGCCGGGGCCTAGTCAGGCTCCGGCCACCAATGTTTTTTAGCCTGTGAAGCTCCAGCTTCCAGATGTACCTGCGGTTGCAAGTACGGTGAGTGCATCTATGAGGCTCTGGATGTCCTCCTGTATATTATCCATAGCCCGTTCAAGCAGTTCGGTGCTCCTAAAATCCAGTATGGCAGAATCACTGCGCCAATACGTTCCAGTACCTGGATCGTCCGCAGGGTATTGTGATAGATCTGCAGGTGATGCCACTCCTATCCACTCATCATAAGGTGTCAGACTGTCGGATACAGGCAGGCGTTGAAACACAAAAATATTAGCATCGACTCCTGTCGCAGTACTCACTGTTACTGTAAGGCGCCTTTGGTCTGTGCTTTCCGGTGAGATTGTGTAGGCCACGTTTATAGATGGCATTATTGTCCTCCTGTTATTTTTTTATATAAGGTATAATCCTGAATCATTGCAGACCTTTCTGCAGCCACTATTGCGGCATTCCACGGATAGATCTGCTTCCTGCAACATGTCTTTATCCCCATCTTCCGCTTGCGTATTGCGGCGAACAACGGGAACACATCCAGCTCCTGTGACGCCATAACCTGCTTTAAAGTAATCATAACCGCACCTCTGTCAGTACTATACCACCACGTTGATTAAATGGGAAATAATGTGGTTTTTCCGCCCGGGCGGAAAATATTGAGGCCAAACTATGCAAAAACACCCGATTTGCGGAATGTCCATAAGCGGACTATAATAACCTGTAAAGCAGAGGTTTATTTTGAAAGGGTTCGGATATGGACAATAAACAGATTTTGAGTATCCTTAAATATGCGGCAAACCAGGAGGTACTGGATTACGATCCGGATGAGACCGACAGCCTGCATTCCGAGATGTTTGCAGATACAATAAATCGCAAGTATCCGGTGCACAAACGCGCAGCCGTGCATACCAGCATTATAGAGTTCATGGACTCTGGCGACACACGGAAGTATGTTCTCGACCGCCTGATAAAGGCTGCCGGCGTGCACAACATGCAGCCTTTGCAGAAACTGGCCGATGTGAAGACCATTAACTTCAAAATAACATCTGACGCAGGTCAGACCATCTATTCGGCATACATCAACAGTCCGGCATCACTTCAGAAGGTAGCTGCAAACCTTGTGGCCTGTAAATATCCATATCATGTACGCAAACGTGCGGCAATGGATCTGCTCAATGTTGCCGAAAAGCTTAATCTGGACATATCCGAAGACATACACTCAAAACTTGAGAAGACAGCAGGGCTTGGCGCTGCAACACTGGAGCATGTGCGTACAGTGGTAAACAAGCGTGCCGCGTCCATGTCATCGTGGAGTATGCGTGAAGTATCCGATATGGTAAAGGCATCTGCCGACAACATACACGAGGTTGATGGCTACGTATCAGAGTCCGACATGCATAAGCTTGCTTCGGTGCTCGACGCCGCCGACCACTATTTCAAAACCTCTTACGACAATGTAGAGCAGGAGTTGTATCAGCATACAATGTCTGATATCTACAAGGTAGCCTGCGATATGCTGCCGATGAGCAATGGTGCCATACTTTCAAAGCGTGCTGTCATAGAGAACAAGCAGCGGTTGGAGCCCTTGTTTAAAGCAGCCGGAATAGAGGCCGCCGACGATACCTCGGTTATAAGCACCATAGCGGCTGCAGACAAACACCTTGCGGATGCCATAGAAAAACTTTTTTAAAAGAGACTTTCAA
>JBBACV010000102.1:0-5100 GCA_041656835.1 Acholeplasmataceae bacterium
GTTGGTCCCGTAGCTCCAGTTGGACCTGTCGGTCCCGTGGCTCCGGTCGGGCCAGTTGATCCAGTTACCCCCCCGGTTGGACCAGTTCGTCCTGTTGGTCCCGTTGGTCCCGTCGGTCCTTGTTCGGTCAAATCTTCCCAGACCGCAGCTCCCTCTGTTGCGTCCAGGCACATGAAAATTTGGGTTGTCAGTTGGTTAAACCATACGGACCCCGCCCTGTAGTGGTCTACTTCGTCGTCTGCAACCGTTGGGTTTGCGGCGGCTGTCAGATTGTGTCTCTTTCCAAGCAGTTCTTCTCGCCTGGCCACCACTCTTGGGTCGTATGCCATCTACTTCCTCTTTATTGCTAGTATTCTATATGGGTCTTCCCACGGAATTATTTCTCCACCACCCAGCAACTCTAGTAGTGATTCTTCGGTGTACTCTCTCACGTGGTTCGGGTCTGGGACTCGGTTTCTGTTTGGCACGGAAACTATTAATTTCCCTCCATGATTTAGTTCTTTCAGCGCCGCTGAAACCATTTTTGTGTCGTCTATGTGTTCTAATACCTCCGATATTATGATCGTGTCCCAGGGTCCGGTTGGCACTTCTTCTGTATGATGCAATGTTGCTTCTACTCCCCGGATTCTTGCCATTCCCAATGCAGTTGCAGACACGTCCGTTCCGTGTACATCTCCCTCTAGTAGAAGTAGTAGATCCCCTGTCCCGCACCCGATGTCTAATATACGTGGCCCTTCTACCAACGACGCAATTATCTCGTGTCTCGGTTGGTTGGTGTGTGCGTTTGGTCCGTACACTCTGTAGAACGCGTCCATGTCGCCCAGTTTGGACTTGAACCAGTCTAGGTTGGTTAGTAGTCGTTTGTCGTGCGGTCGTTGGTCTACGGCCATCTCTGCGAATCCTGCGCCCTCTTCGAATCGGTGTAGCTTCCACAAGCATCGCGCGAGTAAGTCTAGTATGTCTACTTCGTTTGTTCTTTCGTATCCGACCTCTTTTTTGATCTCGAGCGCGATTTTTAACATCCCTGTCGCCAGGTCGTATGCTCCGTTCTTGTAGTATTTTGAACCTAGTAAGTACCATTGCCACCTGTTTCTCGGCTGTGCGACGCATGCTCTGTATATGCTTTCTATGCTCGCTGCTTCGTCTCCTAGCGCATCAAAACATGCCGCTAGTGTCAAACATGCATCTTGCGCGTCGAATCCGGTCGGTGCCACATCCAGGTATTTTTTTAGCGTTTCTATTGCCTGGTGATATTCTTTCAAGTACGAGTATTGCCGTCCTAAGTAGAATAGTGGTCTTGGGTCGGTTGGGTTCTCCGCGACGTCCAGCAGCAGTCTGTCCATTGTGTAAGTTAGTTTCCATGGCCACCTTTCGGTCGGTTGGTGGTGGTCGAATATAAATTCAGTATAGTCTGCTTTCCCGTGGCAAACTGGCACTTCGTGTGCCCTGTATCGGTATTCACATTTTCCTTTTCTGTACGCTCTCATCTGATGCCATTTTCTCGTCCCGTCTGACATTTTTATGAATACTGCATTTGCGTCGGTGTTCTCTATGTGGTCTCTCAGTCTGGCCGGATCGCGGATCGTTTCGTCTGCATCTAGCACTACGATCCAGTCTCCCGTTGCGTTGTCTGCTGCTATGTTGCGCGATTCGCCCTTGTGCATCCGGTCTCCGCCTTCTATCACCTTCGCACCGAGTGATTTTGCCACGGTTATTGTGTCGTCCTCTGATCCTGTGTCCACGATTACTATTTCGTCCGCCAGTGTTTTCGCGCTTGCCAATGCGGTTGGCAACGTCTCCTCTTCGTTGCGGACTATCATGCATAATGATATTTTAGTAGAGTTTATATCGAAACCCCCATACTCCTACAATGAATCCTACCTCTGTCGTTGACCACCCCGTCGCTGCGGTTCCTCTGTCTCGTATTGTGATACTCTCGTTTTCGTTGTACAGCGTTACTGGTATTGATAGCTCCCCTGGCCCGCCGTAGATTGGGTCTAGCGTGTGCGATAACGGAAATGGGTATTTGGACAGTTGCTGGTATGGGGTGTTTGGGAACACGAGTAGCTCTTCCGGGTAGTGTGGCACTTTGATGTACGATATGTTTGGTGGTGAGTGGTAGAAGTTGGTTTCGTCTTCCGATACACCTATGTGTGCTAGTTGTACGATGTCGCCGTTTTTCACTTCCCATTCCAGGCTCATCCAGCTTTCGTCGACGGTTTGCATCCGTTTTGACATCACGTATGGTATGTGTGGTTCGGTGTCTTTGCAGTTTTTGGCGTACGTTATGTATCTTTCAACCCACGGCATTTTGACTTCTCTTCCGCCGTGACACTGAATCCATTCTTCTACTGTTGCTGGAACGCGTTTGGGGTAACCTGGTATGCTCTGGTCGATGAATCCGTCCGGGTATTTTGTTGCCAGGTCTGTTTCGTCGGCAGTGCATACATGTACCCGTACAAACAGGTTTTCATCAATTGTAACTCCCCCGCGTATCGCTCTTGGTGATTTCACCACTGCTCTCAGTTCGTCCCCTGCTCGCAATTTTATTGTTGGTGTTGCAGATGATCCTCCTGCCAGCAGAGCTTTCCCTATGTTTATGCATGTGCTCGCGTCTCTAAACGCTGGTTTCCCTACCGACATTCCGCCTGCAGGGAAGAATGGTGCCATCAGTTCGTTGAAAGTTATGTTCTCGATTTCTTCCTCGTTTACTTCAAGTCGTACATATTCCAGAGGCTTATAGTAGTGGATTTCGTCTCCTGCTGTTGGTGTTAAGTATATTTCTACACCTTCGATTTCCAGCACCGTTCGTGGTGGTATTTTCAGGCAACTCGGTTGCCTGTTTCCGTCCACCAACACGTAGAAGCTTGCCGTGTCTCCCGTCCGGACCAGTTCTGCTACACCCAGGTTATCATTTTCGAAACGAAATATAAAATCTATTGCGTATCTTGCTATCGTATTAATCATCCCCATGTAGTATTCTGTATATCTCTATCTGATGTTGCTCCAGTTCTTCTTCAGTGTATATTCTTCTTATTTGTAGGTCTGTTATCGTCGTCTCTGTTGTGACGCCCATCATATCTCCTGTTAATCCTGTCATCTCTATGAATTCTGCCGGGTCTCCAAACTCCCATGCGTGTAGGTAGAATGTATCGTCTTCCGTCGTGTCTCGTAGTACCGTTCCTATTCTTTTCTTTGGGTCGGCTTGCCACGTTGGTTCTACCACGATTACACCGTCGTTTTCTTTTACCCACACGAACATGTGGTATGATTCGTTCCCTTCGTAGATTCCAGCGTTGGCTACCACACTGCAGTCATATTCATTTGTTTCTAGTACGTACCATATTATTTCCGATATATCCGAGCAGTCGAACTTGCTGTCTACTATGTCACTCGCCAGGTAGTACTTGTTTAGTATTTCTTGTATATTGTCCATTTCCGTGCTATTGTTGCATGGTTGCTGCGTTGTTATGGTGCTGTTCCATTCGTCTATCGCCCATCTCTCTGGTCCGGTGTCTGTGAACAATTCGCTTGCACCGGCTGCGCTTGATAGCCCCGTTATCAGCCATATCATCACGATCCATTTCATTTTTTTCCCTCTGCTCTGTCTATCAGTTTGTTGATTATGTCGTCGTATGATTCCCCTTTCTTCCCCATGCCTTTCAATTTATCTCTTGTTTTTACCGTTACTTGCACTGTGGTCGCCATAGTCGGTATGGTGTCTATAATCGTATATATAGTTTACGATATCTTCGATGGCGCGACCTTGTTCTGGAATTTTGTTTTGCATAGCGCCCCCCGGCGTTTCGTGCGGTATGTTTCTGTGGTTACTGTGTCTGGTATGTCTCCCACAACAGTCGTCGGTTCCGCGAAAAATTCAATGTCTCCTACGTACTCGTCATTTGATGGATTTGATGTGTATATCACTATCATATACTGTTGTGATAGCGATTGATATATTCCTGTTCTCAGTGGTTGCCTGCTCCATAACATCTGTGCATACTTGAAATGTCTCCCCGTGCCGGTTTTTATCATTGTTTCCGACTGCCAACTCGTCGTTTTTGTTTTGTACGCTATTGCGTAGTTGCTATTTGAGTTGTATTTTATCGTGTAGACGCAATATATATTCCCGTCACCATTAAGTTGTATTTGTGGCGCGTAATGTCGTCGTGTTCCACCATTCGCAGCTACTATTTCCTTCGCTGGCCACGCGCCTCCCCGTGCTTTTTTCTTGTAACATACGTCTAGTGTTCCACCTGCTTCTGATGTTATGTATGCTACGTGGATGTAATCATTCTCGTCTATTAGTATATTTGAGTTGTGTTCTGTTAGGTTGTTGTCCCCTGCATCATTGTTTATCTGTTCCGGTGCTTGCCATCCCCCTGCGGTTTTTTGCCAGTAGTACATGTTTGAGTCGTTCCATACTAGCGAGTTTCCATGGTCTGCTACTATGTGTGGATAATCATCTGAGTCGAAATCTACTGCTGGTATTCTGTAGTCATGCGTTGCGTCCGCGTTTGATGTTATGCGTTCTTCTGCTCCCCATGCTATTGTTGTTCGTTCTCTATATGCTAAATCAAATGCGTCTAGGTCTCCCCATCCCCATCCTACCCATGCCACTCCTATCGTTGTTCCATCGTTCTTTACTTGTATGCATGGGTCTGCTTGGAAATATGGATTTCCTGCAGTCGATACCGTTTCTACCGAACCCCATGCATCTGCTGAACTTAGTTTCCTGTACTTTATTTGTCTGTGCGCTGGATCGGCGTTGTCCGATTCCGCCCACACAAAGTGTATGTTATTGTTTTTGTCTATTACTATGTCTGCCATTATTTGTTCGCAATTGGTTGTGGCGTCTATTCGTTCTATTGTCCATTCTTTCCCACCATCAACTGATTTTCCGTGGTATACGTAATCTTTTCCCGATCCACCGTCCGCTGCGAAACAGCAATGCAGTTCGCCCTGGTCATTTCCTTTATTTCTTATTGCTATGTGTCTTCCTGAACTTGAGTACAGCGTGTGATATGCGCTTCCTGCAATGACGTTAATGTTGTTTTGGATTATTCCTGCGCTTTCTCCGTCTTCCGTTATATCGTGTTT
>JBBACV010000103.1:0-4968 GCA_041656835.1 Acholeplasmataceae bacterium
GTCATTACATCCTTTGCTGTGAAACACAGGATAGCGCCTTTTGCCTTGGAAGAAGGCTTTAAACGCCCCGCCCAAGTTCATCAAAGCTTTAGTTTGCGAGCAGCGGTTTGTTTCCTTTGCCCAGTCTGGTCTATCTTGAGTCCATTGCCGTGCAAGAAGATACTGGTCGCATGTCTTATCAGTATCGTAGAGCTCTTTCCATTTCGCCAAACCCCAGTTGTACACATATCGTGCAGTGCCGGCCGTTTTGGCCAACATCACAGCCTGCGTTTTACTCGGGTTCAACTTTATTTTATGGGCTCTCGAAATCATAGGATTATATTCCATGCTGTTTCTACTATAATAGCATTAAATATTACCAGAGTCAAATATTGTTTAAGAATATACTGGTGTTTTATAATTGACGTGTGTTTTGTTCACCTGCGGGCGCTAACCTCAAGCGGCTTATCCTCTTGTATCATAGAGGGGCTTCCTTTATGTTTCCATAAAGCACAGACTATATCATTTACCCGTTCCCGGGCAAGAGTACTTCGGCCCCGCTCGGGGCCTACGTGCTGCGCACTAGTCGTTGAACCTTCCTTGCACGGGCGTTCTGTCCATTGCAAGGCTCGGCTGCTGATTGCCATGCGCCATAGGGCGTTTAGGTGTTCCAGCAATTCACTTTCTTATTCAATGCAGTTTACACTGCAAGGGGACCAGGCCTTATTTTTAAGGCTAATCCTACGATGTCCTCATTCTTAGGTGTACCATCCTCTGCATTCTCTGCAGGTATCTCATCGGCCAACCCTTCGGCCGCAAGCCGCTCTGCCATAACACTGGCTGTAACCAACTCTACTTCAGCCTGTGGTACTTCTCTTGCTGCTGCGATAAGTTCTTCCACGGCGGCAGTACTTTCTGGTGTGCGTATTCTTTCCAATGCTGCGGCATTCTGCATCTGGCGCACATCACATGCTGCTTTACACATGATACGCTTCAGAATATTGCCTGACATTATATTGTTATTGGAGCGTATTGCCGATAACTTGAGTGGAAGATCATTGGAGTCAAGCAGGGCCGCAAGTGCTTTATCTACTCTTACATCTTGCGTTTTTTCAATGTAATTGAGTATCTTGTTCATCGCAAAATACTCCGCATTTTATTTTCCAGACTATCTTTGGCATCGCTCCAGTAGCTCGTGCCATCAGAATTTGTGAATAAAGCATTGCCCTGCATTTCCATCGTTTTCTCGGCGAATGCTTTCCAGGCATCATCTTTTTGCAGATTCATCACACACTCTCTGTGTCGCGTCGGTATAAACACCAGATCAAGTTGAATATCGCCATTGAATGTTGATTCCCAGTAATGGGTTATTACAGCATTCAGTTTGGCATCCAGACTCCTATCCACACCAACAGAGAAATTGTGCCCCATGCACACCATGCCACCGCCATGGATATTGGGCAGTGCCGCAGTATCCACATAGGCCTTTCCAGTGCTGTCTTCTTCGACACGCATCACATGCATGTTGCTTATCACGTTCCCTGCTATCAGAACGATGAACACAAGATCTGGGGCGCTGATATCCAGGTCATATCTGGTGTTTTTGTTTTTATTGTGGTACTTTATGCGCCTTGTACATGCTGGAGAGAACACAGCGTAGGCCTTGCTTTTCCCAGTGCAGCTTTCCGCATAAGCGTATACCGGTGTGAGCTTTGTGCCTA
This sequence comes from Acholeplasmataceae bacterium, assembly GCA_041656835.1. Lineage (GTDB taxonomy): Bacteria > Bacillota_I > Bacilli_A > Acholeplasmatales > Acholeplasmataceae > Acholeplasma. The sequence goes on from JBBACV010000103.1 coordinate 1,701, forward strand.
CGCTTGCTACCATTGCAGTACCCCCTGCACGCTCGGTCTCATCCCGTAACGTCTTAAGCACTGTTTCTGTAGGTATGAGCTGCGGCGGCTCTTTGAGTTGGAACATCATGGATATGCCGCCCAGGGTCATATAGGTCTTGTCGTCCAAAGTAATAAGATTTAAGTCGGCCATTCTATTATTTCCCTTCGTTGTTACGGGCATGGATTATGCCCTCTATTTTCTGTAATTTTAACATCGTTGACGGCGTCTCAGGTTCCTGTCGTATAAACTCTGAGAACGCAACATAGCCCTTCAATGTAGAATACTCCCCATAGCACTCGGCTATAGGTACACCAGCTTCGAGCCTGTGCATGAGTCTATGTAGCCCAGCACGTACTTCGTTGCGCCTTCGTCTTGGCGCGTTAGGTTTGACATTGACCACCACACCTGTAACTTCCAGTCTGCGGTGGTTTTTCACCAGTCTATACTTTTTGAAATTAAACTTCAGCCCCATTGCGATTATCGCTCGTTGCGCAAGACCGTATACCTTTTGCACCAGCGCCTCAGAACCTGTTTTGTCAGAGAGGCTCAGGTCGTCTGCATATCTCGTATACGCCACCCCGTGCTTGATGCATACCCGCATCATGTAAAGGTCGAAGCTACGCATAACCAAGTTGGACATGAATGGTGATGTAGGGGCACCCTGTGGCACATGATTATCGTACGTGCATTTTTCTATCAGGTATTCCACAACATCAGGTTCCAGCGCGTCGGTCCTGATAAGTGCTTCACGCACCATTGTGCGATTTATGGATTTGAAGAAATCCTTGAGGTCGCAATTAAGCAACACCTTGGCGCCCACATGCGGCAGCGCATTATCCCGTATGCTGCGATATTTCCGAAATCCGTTGCAGGCGAAAGGAAAATTACTCAGGCTTTTATTGTTCTGCATATTATACAATATGTTGCGCTGCTCCGATTTGAGCTCGTCGCATGGAATACACAATTCCCTATACCCGCCACTTTTCTTTGGTATTCGCGCCGTGCGGTACTGCCCTGTACCCGTCGGTGTATACGCGATTTCGGCTTCGGTAATGGCGTCTTCGACACCTGCCATTTGCTTTTCCTTTCTTTTTTAGTTAAATTACAACAACATGAAAGCTTGTGTCCCATGCTATGCTATTCGTTAAACAAACAAAAAATATATAAAGGAATTCCTGTCAAAGGGAAATTTCCTGTAGTTGGAGGAAATGCCCCTGCCACACTTATGATTGCAGATGTGCAGATCTATAAGATGGCAGAGGCCAAAATACTGGACCCATGGATATACAGCCTGTATGAGTTGGTGCCCCGCAGCAAGAGTACGGTTAAGGATAAAATCCTGTTATCACTACCTGCAAGCGCTGCGATACCGGATATCAGTATGGGCGACACGAGCATATTACTTGATGTCTGCTGCGACTCGGGGCTTACCCTGCTGTTATGTTCCAAAGGATCCACTTGTTTAAAATTGTCTCAATCAGGAGAACTGCTGGTATTCAACGGCAACCAGCCGCAGATACTAAAGCTTGAAAGCAGTACTATGAATCCTGATCTTGTGGGGCTCGCCGGCGTTCAAATGCTGTCCATATCTGATATGCTTAAAGCCGGTTCGGTGGCAGACACCTCAGACCAGATGGACCTGAATAGGGTTTCGATAGCCAACACTTGAGCCGATGGGTATGGCCCACTGCCCTGGATGTCATACTTCTGCAACCATTTCTTATAGCTGGTGTGGTCGCAGGCTGCTTCGAGTATGTCCCTTATGCGCCGGTATTCTCCGTCTACCCACAGGCCTTTTGCCAGTTGGTATTCCTTGGCGTGCTCCACTGTCTTGAGAAATACAGTGCCCAGCTTGGTTATGTCAACAATGTAGTTGATAACCGGCCAATCTGTTAAGTACTTCTGAACGAAACCTTTATTGTTTACGAGGACGAGCGTGTCCTGCGCTTCCGGTATCTCCAAGCACATCATTGCCTGCGCCTCAAATACGCTAACCTGCTCATTGTGATAAACGCTGTTTGTCACGCCGTGGAAATCTATGGTCTTTTCAGGTAATGCCCCGGTGTCAACAAGTATGGTTCTGTGTACTGGTGTGCCAGTTACTCTATGGTAGGTCACACCCACCAGCTTGCTATCCTTGCCTACGCCATCTGTGGCTATCGCCAGCGTCCATATATTCATGTTTCAAATACCTCGTTTTTATGCACCCCTAGTTTGATATAAAGCGCACGGTCAGAGTCTGATATCTGCCTCTCGGTCAACCACATAGTTCCGCATTGCAGTGCCTCTTCACATATGCTCATCGGCCCTATGCCTGCAAGGTACTGGTAGGGGATAAGGTAAAGTGCCCGTATATCCAGCTCACCAGGAGCCGTACGGATGGTTAAATTCTGTTGAAGGTACTTGCGCACTGCTGTGACGCCATCAGTGTGCGGATACCTTATTGTCGCCTGTGTAAGTATTTCAGGGCGCAGCAATGGTTCGAACGCTTCTGGTTTTTTGACCAGCCTGTAGATTACGGGCATCCGGAGCTTATCATAAGGTTCTTTCTTTACCGCGCTGTACACTGTGTCAGCAAGGCGCCACGCCCGCCAGTCCTGGCTGTCCTTGTTAAGGCCATAACTTACTGCACGGTTTACCGTGGTCTCATCAGACCGTACATCCTCTTCCAGCACCTGGAGGCCCTTTCTGGATCCATCACATATGGTGCGTATTCCCGAGTCTGCCAGCGTAACAACTGTTTTGGAGAACATTACCGTGGCGGCAAAACATGCTCTGAACACGTTTATATTGCCACTGGACACTCTGGATGCACCCAGCAGGTTAATGCCTGTAGTGAGATACATAGAACCTTTTGCAGGGTGGCCTATCTTCTCCCAGGCCACCCGCATGTCTCCATTCTCCGGCAGGATCTTTTCAAGCTCGGTCAGACTGCTCATCGGTTCCCTCGCCTTCTGTGGGCATGATATCGCCACCGCGCACAGTGTTGACTATCTTTGCCGTGCTTTTAGTGAGTGTTGAATCGTCGAGCCACCTTGGGGGTGTTTTGAGCATTCTGGATATACCGCCTTTACGCAGTGAGGCCTTGACCATCATCTGAGTTGCTTTAGGCAACGCACTGAGAACCCCCAGTTGTTCTGCGAATGACGCATACTCAGTTTCTGAGAACTCAGGATCTGTCTGTGACAGCCTGATATTGCCATTATGATAGGCCATTATGGTGATAAAGAACCGCTCAAGGAAGTC
>JBBACV010000104.1:0-4936 GCA_041656835.1 Acholeplasmataceae bacterium
ACTGAAACCATCTATTTCAAATAAAATATTAATAGTTCTAGTATCTTGTCCTAAGTATAACGTTAAGTCATCTTTTGATTCTTCGATAAAGTAATTTTTAAATAATTCCGTATAATTATTTTCATTTACATCGATATCATGGTTTTTAAGCATTGCGATTTTCCATGGCATTGTTTTATCAACTGGATTAAAGTCTTTGTCTTTAAAGGTTTGGTAATATTGGATATAAGCATTATTTAAACCATTAACAACACCGTCTTTAGTAAAGGTTACACCGGTTCCATCATCATATAAAAATAAATCTAAAACTTCATTGTCAGCATTTGGATTTTTACTCATTACAATAGTAGGATCAAATTTCTTACCAATAAAAGCACCTAATACTTCAGGTTTTGCAAGTGTTGCTGCACCTCTTTGTTCTTCTTGTTCATAAATACTTACACCAACAATTGTTATCCAATCTTCTTTGATTGTCACAACTCCTTTTAAAGTTTTACCTTCATAACCAGTATCTTCAAATTTAAAACTTATATTACCATTTGTTTTATGGAAATATAAATCTAAATCATCTTCGGTCATAACATCGATAAATTCATCAAATAGTGAAGCATAATCATCTTTGGTTGATTCTATTTCATTATGACTTAAGATTTCTCTCATCCATAAAGCATCTGGATCAACACCTTTAAATAATGATAAGTATAAGCGATGTTGTTGATTTAAAAGATTAGCAAATGCTGTTGATGTACCGGTTGCACCAGTAATCATATCGACTTCATTATCAGCACTAGAACTATTTTTAACAACAACCAACCCACTTGATTCACCAAATTTTTTACCAACATACTTAGCTAAATAAGGTTTTTCAGCAACAATACCACCAAGACCAGGTGTTTCACCTTGTTCAGTAACTGAGATAGCTTTAATCGTATAAAAATCTTCTTCTAAAGTAATGACGCCTAAAATTTTATCCCATAAGCCATTACCTTCAAAACGAAATGAAGATCTTCCAGTTTCTAAATTAGTATATAAGTAAAGCTCTTTATCATTGGCTGGATTAACTCTCGTTTCAACTTCAAATGTTTCATCAAAAACTTCAGCGAAGTTAGTTTGATTAAACGAAACTTCATGATGAGATAAAATTGCTGATTTCCAAGTTAACTCAGCGTTTTTAGCTATTCTGTCAGCAGTAATTAAATTAGCTCCTGTTAAAACTAAAGAAGAAACAACTCCCATAATTAAAACAAACAAAACTAATGAAAGTGAATTTTTCATTTATTTATTCCTCCTCTACTAAGGGAATTTCTTTTATCTTAGGAACTGTCCATTCATCTAATAACCCAACAACAGCATTCATAAAGGTAATTGAATAAATAGCTCCTTCAGTATTAGGTGCTTGTTCATTAAATAACCAAAGGTTTTGAATTAACCAAGTTAACAAGCCTAATAAAACCCCATATATAATAACTCCTTTTGGATATAAAGGAGCAGTTTGTGGATCACCTGCTATAAACATAGATGCAAACATCAAGTGTCCAACTAAAATTGAATAAGTAGCAAAGCTAAATGAATTTAGCCCATACCCTTTTGTTAAAAAATTAACTAAAGAAATTAAAAAGTAAGTTCCAACAAAAGTTAAAGGTATTTTCCAATCAGTAATCTTTAATACCATTAACAAACCACCTAAAATTAAAATTCCTAATTTAAAGGTTGTTCCAATTCCACCAGCATAATTACCCATTAATAATTTTAAGAAAGTAAAATTATCAGCTAATTGATTAGGAGCTGTTTTAAATAAAGTTGCTGGTGTTTCAGTACTAATAATTTTACTTACTGGATCAATAAAACTATTAACTTCAACCGGAAAAGAAATAGCTATAAAGATTAATCCAACTGTCGCTGGATTAAAAATATATTTTCCTTCTCCTCCAAAAATAGCTTTAGCAAAGAAAACGCCAAATGCTGTTGCTACTACAACCATCCAAACATGGTCAATAATAACAGGAGTTGTCATTAATGTAATAATTAATGGCGAAATAGCAAAACTAGTCCAATCAAATTTCTCTTTTCTTAGTTTACTATTTAAGAGTTCTATAATAAGTGAAGTTGCTATCGCTACCACTCCTACAATAAAAACGGTCGGCCCAAAAATAACCGATGCCGCTATTAATAGTAGAAATAGTGCACTAGCAACTATAATTCTATTTCTTTGTGCAATTTCCATTTTTATACCTCATCTTCTATACTATGATATTTTATCATGTTCTATCTTATTTATACATATATTTACATTTTAACGAAGTTAAGTAAAATTGTAAAGGTTTTGACTTGATTTTAGGTATATATTATTGACAATATAAACTTTTGAGTGTATACTTAAAATAGTTTTAAGTCTAGACTTAAAACTTGGAGATAAACATGAAAAAAATATCAATAATAATATCTTTAATCTTAGTAATCTTTATTACAAGCTGTAGTAATTATTATTATGACCAAGAAAAACTTAATATTGTTACGACAACGACGATGCTAGAGGATTTAGCTAATCAAATTGGAAAAGATAAAGTTAGTGTAACGGCTTTAATGGGAGTGGGAGTTGATCCTCATTTATATACACCTAAAGCTAAAGATACCGAAGCACTTTTAAAAAGTGATTTTGTTATTTATAATGGACTACATCTAGAAGGTAAGATGGTTGATGTCTTAGATAAATTAGGCTCAAGCAAACCAGTTTTAAATATTGGAAATGATGTTCTATTAAAAGGCACAGTTTTATCTGATAAGACAGGTTATGATCCACATATATGGTTTGATGTTAATAACTGGATAATTGCTGCAAATTCATTAAAGGATAAGTTAATTGAATTAGATTCAATTAACAAAGATTTTTATGAGTTAAATGCTAATAATTATATTAACAAATTAAACGATTTACATGAATGGATTTTAAATATTACAACAACTAAATTAACTAAAGAAGAACGAATATTAGTAACCGCTCATGATGCATTTAGTTATTTTGGGAATGCCTATGATTTTGAAGTTTTATCTATTCAAGGAATTTCTACTGTAACTGAAGCATCAATTAAAGATATTAATAATATTATTAACTTAATAATTGATAATAACGTAAATGCTATCTTTTTAGAATCATCAGTTTCTAGTAACACAATTATGCAAGTATTAAATGGGGCTAAAGCCAAGTCTCATCCATTAATCTTAGGTAATTTATTATACTCAGATTCACTTGGTAATGGTGAAGATAGCGAATATATTAATGCCTTTAAATATAATGTAAATTCAATTATAAGTGGTTTAAAAGGAGAAGATTATGAAAAATGATTATATTGTAGTTGAAGACTTAACAGTTGCCTATGATTTAACTCCGGTTTTATGGGACATTGATATTAAAATCCCTAAAGGAGTTTTAATGGCAATCATCGGTCCAAATGGAGCCGGTAAAACAACTTTAATTAAATCAATGATTGGTTTATTAAAACCAATCTCAGGAGAGATTTTATTTGATAATAAAACTTATAAAGAAATGACTAAAAAGATTGCCTATGTTCCCCAAAAGGGAACAGTAGATTGGGATTTTCCAACTAATGTTTTTGATGTCGTTTTAATGGGTAGATATGGTCATTTAGGATGGTTTTTAAGACCTTCTAAAAAAGATAAAAAAATCGCTAATGATGCTTTAATAAAAGTTGGAATGGAAAGCTTTAAAGATCGTCAAATAAGTGAACTCTCGGGTGGGCAACAACAAAGAGTTTTTTTAGCAAGAGCACTTGCTGAGGAAGCGGATATATATTTAATGGATGAACCTTTTCAAGGAGTTGATATTAAAACTGAAGAAGCGATTATTACTTTGTTAAAAGAATTGAAAAGCTTAGGTAAAACAGTTGTTGTTGTCCATCATGATTTAAATACTGTTAAAAGTTATTTTGATTATGCTACTTTAATAAATATGAAAGTAATTGCCCATGGTAAAGTATCTGATATTTTTAACGAAGAAAATATTAGTAAAACATATGAAAGTAATGAATTAAATAAATTAAAGGGCTTAGTATAAATGTTTGATTTATTTAATAACTATGTTTTTATTATTGTTTTAATTGGTACTATAATGTTAGGCTCTTTAGCGGGGTTATTTGGTGTTTTTAATATTTTAAAAAAAGAGTCTTTAATTGGTGATGCCTTAAGTCATGCAACCTTACCTGGGGTTGTCTTGGCTTTTATAGTCTTTAAAGATAAATCAATCTTAGTATTATTATTAGGAGCTTTATTATCAACTCTTTTAGCAAGTTTTTTAATTTCTTTTATTAAAAGATATTCAATTATTAAAAGTGATGCTATTTTAGCGATTATTTTAAGTTCTTTTTTTGGATTTGGTCAAGTTTTACTATCTAAAATTAGAAATAGTGCTGGTGCTAATCAAGCTGGACTTGATAATTTTATTTTTGGTCAAGCTGCCGCAATGAGTTTAAATGATATTATTACTATTTTAATTGTTTTATTGATTGTTTTTATAACGATTATTTTATTTTGGCATCATTTTAAATTATATATTTTTAATAAGGAATATTATGAATCATTAGGTTTTAACTCTAAATTTATTAATGGCCTTATTTCTTTTATAACTATTTTAATTGTCATAATATCAATTAAATCGGTCGGTGTTATTTTAATGAGTGCTTTATTAATAGCTCCAGGTGTTGCTGCTAGACAGTGGAGTGATAAACTTTATTTAAATGTTGTTATTGCTGCAATATTTGGAGGCGTTTCAGGTTTTATTGGGACAATCTTTTCTGCAAATGTATCAAAACTACCAACTGGACCAGTAATTGTGATAAGTGTTTCAGTTATCGTTTTAATATCTTTATTGTTTGCTCCTAAAAGAGGAATTATTCAAGGGAAGATTAAAGATTATAAATAT
>JBBACV010000105.1:0-4907 GCA_041656835.1 Acholeplasmataceae bacterium
CCCCACCTATCTCCACAACAATTGTATTGCATACCAGGTTCTCTATCTCGGTTGATATCGTTGCAATCTGGTAGTAGTACGTATCAGTAGCGGCCGTTTTTGTACTTGTATATGTAGAGCTATAGGTGGATCCGCTCTTGGTCACTTTCAGATACACAGATGGGCCCGAGCCGGTTATGCTTTTATCGGCTGAGTCTACTATGGTATACATTATGTTGCCATTCTGCATGATCTGTATAACGTTCTTTGGATTGCCCTCAACGATGTACCCCCCGCCGCTTTCTACCACCTGGAAGGGGCAGTCCATCTCAACATCGGGCGCTGTGTTACTGTCCAATATCGGCGGCACGGTGGTAAAATCCCAGTAGTTGGCCCACGGGTAGTTATCCAGCGTAATAGATTGTACGTTCTCCACAGGATCGACAGCCCCAGGAACATACTCGATTGAAGTGCTGAAGCAGTCATCGGCTGGATCAATGGGATTATCTATCGACAGGCCGCTGGTAAATGAACCATTGGCGTCTATGAGCAGGCCATTATCATCATTTGGGTCATAGCTGGTATCGCAAGCCTCGGTAACACCCGACAGCAAAGCAAACACGTCTGCCAGATTGAAGTAGTCCACATCGCTTACCAGTCCTTTTATTTTTCTGGCCAGCCTATAGTAGTTATTGCGCGAAGACAACACGCAGTCCGGATTGCCTATTACGGCATATTCCGGCAGTTCATCGGTATCACAGGCATATGCAGAGTACCCGCATTTACCCGATGTTATCCTGCCATTATAGAACTTAGCCATTGGCGCCACCTATAGTAAGTTCAAGGTTGCCGTCACCATTTTTTATAGTACTGCTGCCCAGGCTTTTGCTGGCCGCAATATATACGCCGCCGCCATTGTTCTGCCCATTGATGGCCTTCACGCCTTCCCAGACATCAGGATATGTACCGGTCCAAGGATCTTCAGCGTATTTACCCAATCCCAGACCTACACCTGGCAGTATCGATAGCGTGCCAGTAGTTGCATCGTATTTAAGTCTGCAGTTATAACCATCTCTCAAATCCAGTGTGCCATTCTTCAGCACCGTGGCAGCGGTTGCAAACGTTGTACGATTTGTTGGCTCCACATCCAACGACTTGTTTATTAGCGTTATGCTTGTTACCCGCTCTGGAGCCAGCAGTATGTGGTCGGTTCTCAAATGCAGAGTCTGTGACGTAACGGCGGCAGAGACCGCCGGTAGTGCTGCTGCGTCGATTATAAGCCGGCACTCTGATACGTCACCATAAGTACAGTTAAAGGTCTCTGAGTATATACCCTCGCCATCCAACGCGCAGTCAAACAACCACTGCATGCTCCTGGCAACGTCATAAGCTTCAAGCGTGATGTGCACCACGCTTGAAGAAGTGTAGGCGCCGGTCAGCATTACGCCGAAGGGCCTTGTATAGCCAGTTCCTGTAAGCGTATCGCCAGCACGCAGCATTACACGACAGTCCAGTATGGCCCTGGTTATATCACCCAAAGACGCTGGTACGTCAGAATCCTCAAATGGGTAGTGTATATGCCTTGAATATTTATCAGGATACAGTGCCATAATCAGATGCCTTCCCATAGGTTATTGTGCTATTCAGGGTCTCCACTCTCACCCCTGAGCCTGGTATTGCAGCCAGCCAAACCTCATCGGATGTGCTACCATTTATGCTGGTTATGGGCTGCTCCATTGTCGGTATTTCACCATACATGTTAACACTTACAGAAGATCCGTCAACATCAAAGCGTATCCCGCCTGAGGCGCATAGACTTACAGCCCCCGTGTACAGCGTATCTCCGATGCTTATGCCATAACCGGGCATGGCCTTCTGCGGTAAACATATATCCGATGAGAACATAAGGCTAGTTCTGGACAGCGTAAGCGTATTGCCTGAGACAAAGCTTCTCAGGTACTCCAGACCCTCCTGCGTATAGCCCAATACCCCAGCGGTTATGCCGTTCAGCAGAACCTTAGCACATAGATTGGAAGAGTAGCAGTCCGCAGAGCCTATCGAAGTGTCCTCCGCGTCAACCAGATTTACAGTGACGTACGAAGCATTGCCTACCACCGTCTTTATCCTGTACGGCAGTACGTATTCTCCGTAAGGGTATAGTAGTGCACCGTTGAAACATGGATATGTGAGTAGGCCCAAAGAGGTCTGGAATGTGCTGTCGGCAGTAAACGGCCAGCTGGTCTGCTGCTGGTCATCCGCCAGCTCTTTATCCACTATGTTGGTTACTACTCTTACCATGTTACGAACTTATCGAGCGGCAGGGCTTTTTCAGTGCCGAACCCCTCGGTGCCTTTCTTTATTACCGTCTTTTTAAAAAGGTCTGGGTCTGCACAGGCCTCCCAGTCGGCATAGGTATCAACCAGCACGGCATCGAACACGCCGGTGGTATCCTGCTTACTGAATGTAATACCGGCATCGTCCGACTGCAAAGTAACTATTCCTGTATCCGGATTTATATCGTTAATCCTGAATATAGGCATATTGCTTTTAAAGTCTCTGGCATCCAGCGAGTATTTAAGCAGGTCCGCAGGGATGTCCGCGTCATTACGTATAATGGCTGGCATTTCAGGGTTGTCTATGGAGGAGTCAGGATCTATTTCGGTTCCGAGCATCGCATAACTGTTGACCACAATCTTAAGCACTGGCGGAAAATCGTATTCAAAGCCATTAACTTTAAGTGTGAGCGTGCTTGAGTTCCTGGGCTGCACTTGCACCATAGGATCCAGTTTAAGGTTTTGCCACAGGCCAAACACCGACCCTGCTCCAGGCCCCAAAACCAAGTGCCCCTGTAGGCCATTCGGCGAATCCATTTGTATTATAGACCATTCACTGGGCGCCGCCATGCTGAACGTCCCTACCGGCCCTGTGTCGCCCTCTACTACCGCAGAGAAGAACGCAGCCGAGTTGTATACGGCTGTAAACTTTAGGTTGGTATCGGAACTCTCTATAACTGCATCTGCCAGCAGAGAGTCCTGTGGCCCTGAAAGCTCAGTGTAATCCAGCGGGTACTTCACTGACAGCATGTTGTTTAAATATGTCTTCTGGTTTCTTGCCATGCTACTCCTTGCATAAGGGGAAGGCCACCCCTGTAAAATAGTATATGTTGGTCTGTGTACCTGTTTCGGGTGCCACCCAGGTAACTGTTATCTTCCAGATGTTGCCTATTGTTTTATAATATTTAGTGCATGATGATATCTCAGCCTCGGTGGAAACCATTTGAACCTCTACGGTCTCTGTTATCTTATACCTCTTACTCTGTGCCAAACTGTATGTTGCATGATACGTGCCACCTCCTGTTATTGCGGCATATGTATAGTTGTGCCAAGCTATTCCAGGATCTGGGTCTACTTCGTATATTGTAGGAACTATGGTCATTGTAAAAGGATCATCCTGTCCCGAGTACCACTCTGCTGTGATTGTGCAGGATGCCGATGCGCAGGTATCGCACTTGAAGGCCTGATATCCTGAACGTACCACCAGCCAGCTTGGATTACCGGGATGCTGAGTTATTACAGTCTGTATGCTCTGCTTGTACATAAGGTAGTTCCACATATAGACAAGCGCCTTATATTGTTGGAATAGTGTATATGCCACAGCAAAATCCGCTGGGCGCTGCAGAGGTGTTACGTCGTAATCAGGAATGCATACTGCAGGCTGTGCCGGTTCTGCGGCGGCGCTGGCAACCCATCTTGCCACGGCAGTGGTATTGGAGAACAGATTTAAATCCTTGTTACCGTCCAGCCATATCCGTATTTCCCGCTGGAACGCCAGTATCTCCTGGTAATCGGCGCAGTCAGGGCAGGCTTCACAGAGGTCAAGTACCTTAAGCCCATTGGAGGGGTCGTTGCCGTCGAATATATTCAACTGTGCACACTGGTCACCCAGCAGCCATACGTTTCCAGATGGCGTCACTTCTGAGTTGTTGAGTTTCCCTATATACGGCTGGAAGTAGCCGGCATATCCTGGGTCGGTAAGATTGTTGAACAGCTCGGTATACGTGTTATTCAGTGTATCTGCTGATTTATCAGCGGTTATAACCACATCGGAGTTCTCAGATGTTATACCTATGCCAGGGCCGCCAATAATAGAGACGTCGCCGGTTATGGCCGACACCGTGCTGCCATTTTTTAAATATGTTTTTATAACTCCGTCCGCATCTAAAATGCAGATTTGCGCAACTTTCACTTCTGACCTCAAATTTTCCGCCCAGGCGGAATTTTCTATTTAGGTAAACTAACTCGCCGTACCCAGCGCCGACAGCTTGGATTGCAGTGTATTTATAGCCACCGTCAATGATTCATAGTACTTATCTAACGTGGCAAACGCAAGGTTCTGATCTGCCAAAGTCTGATATACTGGAGTGAGTGTGCTTTTATCGCAACAAGGCTTTGCGCAGGTATTATGTATCGCCAGAGCATTGGATGCTTCTGCAGTGGCAACCGATGTGCAATCTGCGCCTGTTAAAGTAAAATTACCATTACTGTCAGGAGCAATACCATTGACGGTACGTATAGGCACTCCATAGCGCTCAACTATGGCGGCCAGCAATGTTGCGCTATCCACTATCTCAGTACCTATACTTTCCACGGCGGTAGCAGAAATGGTTATGGTCGTAACATCATTGGTCTCATCATATGCCGGAGTTATCTGGACGTTGGCGCCTTCCTTGAGATATACATTGCCTGTAAGTATCCTGGATTGTGCCAATATGCTGTTTACAGCCAGTGTGCCCATTGAGATTATGCAGGGTATAAGATTGCCGCCAGTCTTCTCAAAGGTATATACCGTGGGTATTGTTGAGATGTCTGCTGCCGTACCGATAATAACCGAGCCGGTTATATTGGCGAATGTTTCGAAACCCGTGGTGC
>JBBACV010000106.1:0-4895 GCA_041656835.1 Acholeplasmataceae bacterium
TGCTAGCAACAATGATGATTCCTGGAGAAATGATGGTTATTTCAAACTATGTAACTGTATCTAGATTAAAATGGACTAACGATCCTGGATGGGGTTCTTATTATGCAATGATTTTTCCATTTTTAGTTTCTATTTTCCATATATATTTACTTAGACAAACCTTTAGACAAATTCCTAATGAATTATACTATGCAGCAAAAGTTGATGGTTGTACAGACTTTAAATATTTATGGCGAGTTATGGTGCCGATGGCAAAATCAAGTATTATTACGATAACAATCCTAAAAATAATGGGTGCATGGAATGCATACATTTGGCCAGATATTGTTGCTAATGAAAAATATAAATTAGTAACAACTTGGTTAAGGTCATCATTTGTAGATTCAGAAACAGGTGTTGGTAGAGTTTTAATGAATTATCAAATGGGTGCGACAGTTATTGTAACGGTACCATTGTTATTGTTCTTTATTATATTTAGAAAATATATAATGAGTGGTGTATCAAGAAGTGGAGTAAAAGGTTAGAAGGAGGAAATATGAAAAAATATTTAATAATATTTATTACATTAATCTTTTCAGTATTATTAGTTGCCTGTGGTGGTGATCGCGGAGCCCCGCAAGTAAAAGTTGTTGAATGGTATGAATTGCCTGAAGATGCCGATTATGATGGTTCAAAAGTTACTATTAAGTTTTGGCATCGTATGGGTGGTGCAAACCAAACAATTATTCAAAATTGGATCGAAGAGTTTGAAGCTCTTTATCCTAATATTACAGTCGATGAAGAAAAAGCTGCCGATGATTATGATAAATTAGCAGATAAAATTGCTTTAGCAATTCCTGGTGGGAATGCCCCTCATATTGCTGAGAGTTATCCTGATCATGTAATGCGTTATGGAAGAGCAGCACTGGCTTTAAATTATTTTGTTGATAATCCAAATATTGGTTATACTGATGAAGAAATAAAAGACTTCCTATCAGGGTTATGGGCCGAAGGAACTAGTTATGATAATGCGGGTTCAATTATGTCTTTACCATTTACAAAATCAAGTGAAGCATTATTTTATAATAAGACTTACTTTGATGAACATGGCTATGAATTACCAGAAAGAGGATACTGGACATGGGATGAAATATTTGCAATTGCTGAAGATATTAAAGAACGTGAACCAGATTCATATCCATTAGGCTATGATTCAAGTGATAACATGTTTATTACCATGAGTGAACAATGGGATGCCCCATATACTGGATATGACAGTAATGGTTTAGGAGCTGTTTTATTTAATAATAATAAATCTAAGGAAATGGTAAAATATTTCAAAGACAAAGTAGATAAAGAATTAATGATTACGCGTGCCCTAAATGCTGGAGCCTATACTTCTGATGTTATGAAAACCGGTAATAAATTATACATGTTTGTTGGTTCTACTGGTGGTGCTAGATATTCAATTGAAGGTGTTAAAACAGAAGTATTTAATGCTGGATATCGTGTTGGTGTAGCTCCTGTTCCTGTAAAAGATGTTAATAATCGTAAACAAATTCAACAAGGACCAAACCTTAGTTTATTCAAAAAAGATAATGAACAAGAAATGATTGCATCTTGGCTTTTTGTTAAATTTATGTTAGAAGCTGAAAAGACAGCTGAATTTGCTTTACAATCAGGTTATGCCCCGGTTAGACATTCAGCTTATGAAACAGATATTTGGACAAATTATGTTAAAGGTGTTAAAGAAAATCCTACAACACCCGCTCAAGCTGGAGCAAAAATTATTAAAGAAGCAATTGAAATGTTTAGAGATAATGAAGATATATTTTTCACATCTGCAGTCTTTAATTTAAGTTCAAAAGCTAGAAGCGAAGTTGGTTCATTACTTAATAAAATCTTTGCCTATAAAGGAAGTAACTTGGATAAATTTATTGATGATGAATATTTAGATTCATTTGAATTTGTAAATGATTAAAAATTATATAAATTATAAAGGGAGGAAATAAAAAATATAATGAAAAGATTACTGACGATAATTAGTATATTGGCATTAGCTATTGGTTTAATTGCTTGTAATGGAAACGATAAACCAGTAGATGATCCGGCACTTGTTTTTCTACAAGATGCATACGATACTTTATCAGGATTAATTGCTAATAAAGAAGACATAAAAGCAAACTTCGAGGTTCCAACCACATTTCTTGATGGTGTAACAGGGGTATGGAGCTCATCAGAACCTGGAGTTGTTTCAATTGAAGATCCTGTTGATGGAATAGCTTTAGTTAAAGTAAATAGACCTGATTTTGAAGATGGTGATGCAACTGTTAAATTATCAGTTGTTTTATCAGTTCCTGCAGAAAATTCTGATGAAATTTTAACAAAATCATGGGAAATAACTTTAACAGTTGTTAAATTAGATAAATTAGATGAAGATTTAAGTCCATATTCATCATTTAAAGATGCATATGATGATGTAGAAAATGGCACTTTACCACTTACAAATTTTAGAACACAATTATTAAAATTTGAAGGAATAACATTTTATGGTTCTGGAACTGCGGGCTACTTCCTAGTTGCAGCTGATGGATCGCTTGCATTTGTTTATGGAACCGGTAATATGCCTAAAGAAGGAGACTTACTAAATGGTACTGCGAAAGTTTATAATTACTTTGGTTTCTTCCAATTAGATGATGTTAATTTTGAAAAAGTTGATGGAACTCCTGATTATGAAGTAACATATGAACCAATGTCAATTAGTGATATTAATGACTTACCATTACTTGGAAGTCCTTTTCCTGAAAATATGACAGGACCATCAACCTTTAAATTAAATGATGTTAAATTAGTCCTTCATACAAAATTAGCTACACCAAAT
Organism: Acholeplasmataceae bacterium; assembly: GCA_041656835.1. GTDB lineage: Bacteria > Bacillota_I > Bacilli_A > Acholeplasmatales > Acholeplasmataceae > Acholeplasma. The sequence continues at coordinate 2,861 of JBBACV010000106.1, forward strand.
TCACAATATGACTTATTAATTGTTCCTAAAGATTTTGATATTGAAACTGCTGAAGTAAATACTGATGGGGAATACTTTAAAGACTCAATCATGGTATATTATACAACTAAAGACTATGCTCAAATCAAACAATTAGTTAACTTAGAAATTAGTGAATTAAATGTTATTTATGAAGGTTACCGCGATGATAAAAGCGTTAAATACGTAACTATCTTAAGTGTTGATCATATTAAACTAGCGGAAGAATTAACTGATGAAACTAAAGTAAGTATGGCAAAATCAGTATTAGATTTAGAAACTGAATTTAGAGAAGCCGGTACTTTAGCATTAATTACTAAGGGAGAACAAGGTGCTGTTATAACTTGGGATTATAAAGTTGAAAATGATCCAAATAATGATTTGATTGACTTAGAAACAGGTGCTGTTACCCCTCCAAATGAAGGCCGTGTAAGTGTTACTTTAGTAGCAACTATAACTGTTGGTTCAGCACATGATACAAAAGAATTTACTATTAATATTGGTGAGCATACATTAATAGATATTGATGATGCTCTAGATGCTGATATAGGTGATATAGTTATGGTTAAAGGACTTGTAACTGAAAACTTTGCATATAGAACATATTCTATGCAAGATGAAACTGGTTCAATTGCAGTTTATACACCAACTAATTTAACACCAGGTAAAATATATCAAATTATTGGTAAAAGAGCTGCTTATAAAGGGTTACCTCAATTATCAGATATTGAAATAGTTGATTCACAAAATTCATATTTACCAGAACCTTTATCAATTGATGATATCTTAGATAATGATAACGAACTTGAAAATCATATTGCTGAGTGGGTTTCAATTGAAGGATTAAAAATTACTAATATTACTACCCCAGATGGATATAATAATTTTGAAATAACACTAACTAAAGGCTCGGTTACTTTAACATTTAAATATAATAGTGGAACTATGGATGATAAACCAATGCCAGGTTTTGATGATTTAAATGTAGATGATGTTGTAAATTATGTTGGAGCACTTGGTTGGAATAATGGTCCTTACCTAGGATTTGGTCCTAATACACACTTAGGTGAAGGATGGCTAGAAGATGAAGATTTATTACCTGTTATTATTGATTTTGGTAGCGATAAAAAAACTGGATATGATGCAGGCCAGTTAAGCTTTACTAATGGCGATGGTGTTGAATATGAAATTAACAAAGATAGAGTTCAAATTAACACTTCTGATTATGAACCACATGATACTAAAGGCCCTATATTAGTTATGGGACCAACAGCTAATGTGAAAAGAGCTTATGCTATATTTGATTTTGGTCATTTAAAAGGATTAGAACAAATTGAATTCGCCTTTACCGGTTGGAATGATAATAACTTTGATAAAACAAAAGCTTTAACTGACTCTTTATTCGCTCTTCAAGTTTGGAATGGTGAAGATTGGGTTAGTTTAGAATATGATGATGGTAAAGTTAATGCTTTTGAATTATTTACTAAAGCCACATATAAAAAAGTTTTATATGAAGTAGAAGGACCTGGTATTTATAGATTAGTCTATGATACACCTTCTGCTACAACAGCAGGTAATACTGATTATGCTCTTACGGTTGCATTTATTAAACTTATGGATGATAATTATGTTGAAGATGAAGTAGCAACACCACCTGAACTAGGTGATGTTGAGCACGTAGACTTAGATTTCACTAAGCTATCTGATTCAACAAGTTATGTATCAACACCTACAAACACTATAGTTGATAATGAAGAGGGTGGAACAATTACACTTGTTAGATTAAATTCAAATATCAGCACTGCTAAGGTTGATGGCGAGCCTGTTGCTAATGGAATAGTGCTAGCTATTAGAGGAGGAAATGATTGGGAAAGTCCATGGCTTAAAACAGCGGATAAATTAAATGGAGTAACTAAAATTGAATTTAAGGTAACCAATTGGAGAACCGATGCAGCCAACAACTTAAACTATGCCGATCATATTTACATCCAAACATCAACGGATGGAGAAACTTGGA
>JBBACV010000107.1:0-4882 GCA_041656835.1 Acholeplasmataceae bacterium
GATTGCACAGGAGCCCCGTTACAGTATGGTTTGCTGATACACAGTGCCATCAGGGTGATGGTAAGTGCCAGTAAATTTATAAATAACACCAATTATAAGTACTCGACCTTTATTGACGCAAATACCTACATGGAAGATGGACCTTGTCAAGTGTTCTTCAACAACTGTGACTTTGAGGGCTCCTATGCATTCCGTATCCTTGGTGAAGCTGAGGTTATTATGCATGGTGGCAGAATCCAAGGATATAAGACATGTGTCTATATGGTTGGCGAAGCCGGGGTCGATGTTGCATGCAAGCTCCGTATGGTGGGTGTCGAATTGCTGGCTCTGCAACCGGTCGGCGAAGTTCCCGAGTCGACTTTCTTGCTGGATCTTGCATCTGGTGGATATGTTGAAATGGACAAATGCAATGCACCTAAAGCTGGTTACTTCCAGATTGCAGCTGGTGCTAATCATTTCATTCGTGACTCAACTGGAGTCGGGTTAGAAGGACACAATTCCCGATGGAGACTAGAGGAAGGAACCTATGTGGCTACTCCAGCCAGTACCTCAACAATAACAACTCTCATTAATCGAGCCGGGGCCATCATTATCGGAACTCCAATCTGCTATCAGATCGCGGGAATCCGATACATGGGCATCGTTACAAATGTCACCATCGACACTATCACAATTGCTGGGGCACCTCTTACCGGCGACATCGAATATCTCTTCCTCGGCGTCCCTGAGATGGTTGGACAGGCTGATTATGTCATCCCAGGGATATTTGCCACCGTTGCTGAGAACGAGATGATCAAAACATTCCAAAAGTCTCACAGTGTCTGGAGAGGTCGTCCCGCTTACCTGGTATGGATTGGCAATATCGCCCAGGTCCTTGATTCAACCACGCAGCCAAAAATTAATGTAACAATCAATGGCAGTGCTGTCTCTACCGATGGCGGCGGAGATGGGATTGGGGTGGGGGTGGTTCTTCAATCAACATCTGTGGGAATCGACCCCGCCACATATAGAATTGAAAATGGTGATGTCATCGAGATAACCACAACCAAAGGTGGTACTGGAGATGCGTCTGACCTTACGACATTCTTGACTTTCATATCGGAGGCATAAATGCTTACTCGCAGAAATTTTGTTCCAGTTGTGGTGATACCGGGTAATTATTCCCCGGTATTACTCAGCCTTGTTCCTGATGTGGCCAGTCCTCAGACTGCCGGGGCAACGGTCACATTTACGGCAACTGGGGATGATGTTGAAGATGATCCTCTTGAGTACAGGTTCTATTTAGATGGTGTTGCACAGACTGAATGGGGTTCCGGCAATACCTGGGCCTGGGAAACTGACGAAAGTGATTTGGGACCGCACACGTTTATGGTTCGGGTCCGGGATAATAACCACAGCGCCACCGGAGATTATTCTGAAACTATCAACTACACCATCAATTCGGCATCAAATAACCCGCCTCAGATGACTGGTATTGTTTCGGGTTCTCCAAGTCCTCAACCAGCTGGCTCAATAATCATTTTCACTGCCTCTGCCTCTGATCTAGAAAATGATCCTCTTGAGTATATGTTCCTCTTGGACGGCGTGGATCAGACCGGGTTTACATCAAGCCCGAGCTGGATCTGGGCGACATACGGAGCGGCTATTGGTACTCACATCATCACGGTTTATGTTCGAGACAACAATCATAATCCACTCGGCGATAGTACTATGTCTACTCAGTTCACCATTGCGTCAGCACCAAACCAAGCACCTAGTATGGTTGGTCTCTCTGCCAATCCGCCCAGTCCTCAGCCTGCCTGCACATTAGTAACATTTACCGCCTCTGCCTCTGATCTAGAAAATGATCCTCTTGAGTATATGTTCCTCTTGGATGGCATAGCTCAGACAGATTTCACATCAAGTCGTAGCTGGACTTGGTCCACGGCTGGAGCGGCTATTGGTACTCACATCATCACGGTTTATGTTCGAGACAACAATCATAATCCACTCGGCGATAGTACTATGTCTACTCAGTTCACCATTGAGTTGGCATCAAGCAATCCGCCCCAGGTTGTTGGTCTCTCTGCCAATCCGCCCAGTCCTCAGACTACTTGTGCATCAGTGACATTTACCGCCTCTGCCTCTGATCTAGAAAATGATCCTCTTGAGTATATGTTCCTCTTGGACGGCGTGGATCAGACCGGGTTTACATCAAGCCCGAGCTGGATCTGGGCGACATACGGAGCGGCTATTGGTACTCACATCATCACGGTTTATGTTCGAGACAACAATCATAATCCACTCGGCGATAGTACTATGTCTACTCAGTTCACCATTGAGTTGGCATCAAGCAATCCGCCCCAGGTTGTTGGTCTCTCTGCCAATCCGCCCAGTCCTCAGACTACTTGTGCATCAGTGACATTTACCGCCTCTGCCTCTGATCTAGAAAATGATCCTCTTGAGTATATGTTCCTCTTGGACGGCGTGGATCAGACCGGGTTTACATCAAGCCCGAGCTGGATCTGGGCGACTGCCATGGAAAATATCGGCTCCCATACCATCGGGGTCTGGGTCAGAGACAACAAACACAATCCTGAAGGAGATAGCTTTATGTCTACTCAGTTCTCTATCAATCCGCCTGAGACAGAACTTGTCAGAGATGCGTATGGTCCGTTTCTCAGTTTAAGAGATGGCGATCCAATATTTATCAAACCATGGGAAGCGTGTCCTAGAGATATTGACATGGTGACGTTGTATCCTCTTGGTGGGGATGTTTACGCTTTACAGATGCCGAATGGAAAATATATGAGTGCTACCAATGGCGGCGGTTCAACAATAACATGCGATGCTGATTATATTGGTCCAAATGAGCAGTTTACGTTTCAATGGATACCAGGGAATGATTCATATCTTATATGGTGTCCGGATGGTGTTCATGGACTTGACGCACCTAATCAAGTTGGTCAATATTTGACTGCTTATTATGCACCGGGTGGTTGTAGTGGTCAATTTTGTTTCCACAAGTTTGAGGAGTTCGGCGTAAATAAATATTCAGTGTGGGCATATTGTAGTGATGGTATTGGACCGGGTATTTTTTGGCCCGAGCTTAGTCGTCCCGATGGCCTTCCGACATATCAGCAAATAGATGCTGAGATTATATATGTTCCTGAATATGTTAATGGTGCGTGGGGACCATTTCTCACCTTGAGAGATGGCGATGGAATACACATCAAACCGTGGGAAGCGTTTCCTAGAGATGTTGACATGATAACGATGCATCATCAGGGTGGGAATGTTTATGCCATACAGCTACCCAATGGAAAATATATGAGTGCTACAAATGGCGGTGGTTCAACAATAACATGCGATGCCGTTACTATTGGCCCAAATGAACAGTTTACGTTTCAGTGGATTCCGGGGAATGATTCATATCTTATATGGTGTCCGGATGGTATTCACGGACTGGATGCGCCTAATTGTGTTGGTCAATATTTGACTGCTTATTATGCACCTGGCGGTTGGAGTGGGCAATTCTGTTTCCACAAAAACCCTGAATATGGCGGAAATAAATATTCGGTGTGGGCATATTGCAGTGATGGCATTGGCCCAGGCGTGTATTGGCCTGAACTGAGTAGGCCGAGCGGTCTTCCAACATATCAACAAATAGATGTTACTCCTTCCGATGTCATAGATATTTTTGAATATGTTTTATGCGATGATTCTACATATATGAAACCCACATCTCTTACACGGAATGGTAATAGAGTGCATTCTTACTGGCGATATTATAACAGTAATGGTGATATTGATCTTTTCACTGTTCGATGGGATGATCCGTGGAACATGGAATATACTAAATATTTCGCATCTGAGCAACTGATTCGATTTATGTATGATTGTGAAGATTCGCAGCCCAACGTTGATTGTGGCGAAGCATGCAGATTTTCGATGCGTGAATCTGATACATTAAAACCGTCGATATGGATGAAACGATTTTGGACAGTGGGTGAAATTATTGATTGTTCAAACTCAGAAGGCACCTCGTGGCACAATGATAAAACACCTTGTTATCCTTGGAGTGGGCCCGGTTATAAATCACAACTGTTTAGAAAATTTTCCGAGGATTTTGGTGGATTGGTTGGTGTAAGAGATGCAATTGAAACACACTGGATCATTTTAGATAACAATAACGAAGAAGTTCGTCGTGAAGTGAGTGTTTACGCTAAAGGATGGGGTTATATTAGTTGGTGTGTATTAATTGATGGGGTTCGGCAGAGCCCCTTTCATAGGGCTATTTGGAGTGCAACTGCTCCAAAAGTGCTTCCAGATTTTGCTAGTGTTTGCCCTGAAGTCTATCAGGTTCCACCTGGATATTGATAAGGCGATGTTATATATGTGCTACATTTTCACATGTTGACTACGGTGGTGACGACACTGATTGAACCTAAAAAATTAGCATGAGAACTGGTTTACCCAGCTCTCAGTTTACTTTTTTGGCGGCAGACACTTCAGCTCGAATTCTTCACCCAGATCCAGGGTATCCAACAACTTTTCTGCCAGCTCTTCATCAGGACCTGTGATAACCAGGGACACTTTGTACCTTCCCATGTTGCCGTCATATATGCCCTGGCACTTGACCTCGAAGGTCCGTTTGGTCTCACCAGATGAGAGCAGCTTTAGAGGCTTCGGACCAGCAACTATGGTTGTTATTTTCATTATTTAGTCCCCGTTATAGCCAGTTTCAGGGCAGTTTCGTGCAACGGGACCCAAACACTTCCCATCTTAACAGCAGTTGGAGTTGAGACGGGATCATTCATCCACTCTGGATCAGACTTTGTCTTGGGTCTAGTAACCCGCCCACCCTTGAAATAGTGGATCTTTACGTAAGTTGTCTTTTCTT
>JBBACV010000108.1:0-4804 GCA_041656835.1 Acholeplasmataceae bacterium
TTTAAATGCTACTAATGATGAAATTATTGAAGCCGCTAAATTAGCTAATGCGCACGAGTTTATAATGAAACTACCAAATGGATATAATACTATTATTGAAGATAATGGTAGTAATTTATCGCAAGGGCAACGACAACTATTGTCAATTGCCAGAGCGGCAATTTCAAATCCACCAATCTTAATTTTAGATGAAGCAACATCATCGATTGATACATATACCGAAAGATTAATTCAAAAAGGAATGGATCAATTAATGGAAGGTAAAACAGTCTTTGTTATTGCGCACCGCCTATCAACAATTAAAAACGCTAAAGCAATTATTCTCCTAGATGAGGGAAAAATTATTGAACGAGGCAAACACCAAGACTTAATTAGACAAAGAGGTATTTATTATCAATTATATACAGGGTTATTCGAATTAGAATAACCTTTTTTCTTAAATAAGGATATTTTTATTTAATGAAAAAACTTGAAAGCATTTACAAAAATATAAGTTTGAAATAACAAGAAAAATACTTTATAATAAAAATAGAATATTTAAGGAAAAGAGGAAAATCATATGAATGTTATTAAGCGAAACGGAACGGTCGAATTATTTGATGTTCAAAAAATCGCAAATGCTATCTATAAAGCTCACAAGAATGTTGGTGCTAAAGTTTCAAAAGCTAAATCTTTAGAACAAGCTAATGAAATAACTTTAAAATACAGTAATAAAAAAGAAGTTGCGATTGAAACAATTCAAGATGACGTTGAAAACTATTTAATGGAACAAAAATACTATGAAACAGCTAAGGCATATATTAAATATAGGGAAAAACAAAGAGAAGATCGTGAGAATCCTTGGTCAGATAATGACGAAAGACAAGATTTAATCTTAAAAAAATACTTAATTAATGGTGAAACTAAAAAAGAATTTTTAGAACGTATTTCATATGGAAAAGCCTCTTTAGAAAAAATCTTTCGTAGAAAAGAAGCTATTTTTGGTGGTAGAAATTTATATGCCATTGGCCGTGATGGTAATATAACAGGTTCAAATTGTTATGTTGTTAAAGACCCAGAAGATAGTTTAGAAAGTATTTATAAAGTTGATTACCAAATCGCAAGAACTTATTCTTATGGTGGTGGTCAAGGGATGAATTTATCCAAAATTCGCCCCAAAGGTGCAAAGGTAAATAATTCATCAAGCACAACACCAGGAGTAATGGTTTTTGCTGAAAAGTATTCTCATACAACATTAAATACTCAACAAGATAGTAGAAGAGGAGCATTAATGCTTGTCCTTAATATCGATCATCCTGATATTATTGATTTTATTACTACTAAACTTGATTTATCAAAAGTAAACGGTGCTAACGTATCGATAGCTATTACAAATGAATTTATGGAAGCCGTTAAAAATAATGAAGATTGGGTGATGAGTTTTGAAACCCCTTATGAAATTATTGAAAAAAGAATTAATGCTAAAGAACTACTAGATTTAGTCGGTTATTCAGCTCATACCATGGGAGACCCTGGTGTAATCTTAATTGATAGAATGAATGAATATCACTTCTTATCTGAATATAAAGAGCATAAATTTACTGCAACAAACCCATGTGGAGAACAACCTTTATTAGCTCATGGATCTTGTAATTTAGGAAGTATTAATTTAAATGCATTTGTTAATAATCGCTTTACTGATAGTGCTAACTATGATTGGGACCGATTTGACTATGTTGTTAGTGAAATGGTTATTGCTCTAGATGAATTATTAACAATGCTTGGAGATCGTCATGCATTAGCCGAACAAAGAGATCATGTCAAAGAATTTAGAGAAATAGGTCTTGGAGTCATGGGTCTTGCTGATTTAGCTTTATCGATGAAGCTCCCTTATGGTAGTCAAGAATTCGTTGACTTCTTAGAACAATTAATGCGTCGTATGATCAACACCGCCGCAAAAACTTCAGCTCTAAGAGCTAAAGACGAAGGAGTCTTTCCACTATACGATTATGATAAAATATCTAAATCATCATTTTATCAAACAACAATCGATCCAGAAACCGATAAATTAATTAAGAAATATGGTCTTAGAAATTCAAGATTATTATCAATTGCACCAACCGGTTCAATTTCAAACATTTTAGGTGTAAGTGGTGGGGTTGAACCATACTTTCAATTAAACTATACTCGTAGGATAGTTTCAATGTTTGAAAGCGAGCGAGTAATTACGGTTTGGGAAAAAACTCCTTTAGAACTTGCTAAAGCGATGAATATTAAACCTGATCAATTACCCGAGTGGTCAAGAATTACTTCTCAAAATATTAACTTTAACGACCGTGCATTAGTTCAATCAACAATTCAAAAATATGTTGACACCGCAATCAGTTCAACCTTTAATCTACCTAATAGTGCAAGTGTTGCTGATGTAGTTGATATTTATAAAAAATCTTGGGAGTTAGGATTAAAGGGAGCAACCGTCTTTAGAGACCGTTGTGCGAAAATAGGAATCTTAGCCGGATTAAATGAAGACACTGAAGATTTAAATCCAGCAACGCCGCCAGAATTAGAAATATTTGAAAAATGGTACAATAAAGATACTAAAGAAACTAGTGAATTTATTTCAAAAGTTTCAATTGACCCTAAAAACTTAGGAAATGTAAAAGTGGAAAAAGATTTATGTCCATTATGTGGTGGTGTTTTAGTTAAACGTTCGGGATGTACTCAGTGTAGTAACCCAGAATGTGATTATGAAAAGTGTGCAATTTAAAAAGTGGATTTAATTCCACTTTTTTTATGCCCCATATTATGAAAGCATTTACATCGAATTAATGCTTGAACTAAAATGAAAACTCAATTATAATAAATTAAATTAAAATATTAAAAGGTGCTTATAAAGCGTAAAAGGGAATTAAGTGTAATTCTTAAACTGTCCCAGCAACCGTAAGACTGATGAAATGCAATTGCCACTGCTAAAGCGGGAAGGCGCAAAGTAAAATGAAGTTAAGTCGGGAGACCTATCTTTTAATAAATTAATTCATCTTCTGGGGTTAAGAAGTGGATAAGTTTTTTCATGTCTTTTCTGCCAGAATAATAATACAATCAAAAAAGGAGAAAAACATGAGAAAATTATTTATATATGTATTATTAATCTTTAGTGTTTTTTTAGTAAGTTGTTCAAACAACGAAACTGTTAAAGACACTTTTTTATTTGAAGTAAAAGACATTGCTGGTGATGTTCTTTTTACAAAAGAAATTATCTATCACGATGATTTAGGTGTGTTTGAAAGTATTTTAGAAGTTGTTGAAGTTGATTATGATACTTCTGAATATGGTGCTTTTATTAATGGAGTTGAAGATTTTTATCCAACCGATTATGGTAATTCATTTGATTATTTCTTTAGTCTTTATGTAAATGATGAAATGTCGATGATAGGAATTGATCAAGTTACCTATTCCGATAATTTAAAAATATCATTAATTGAAACTTTTTATGATAGTAGTCAAACTTATGAAACCTTTTTATTTGAAGTAATTGATTTAGATGATAATGAAATTTTATCTAAAACAATTAATTATGATTCAGATTTAGGTGTGTTTGAAAGTATTTTAGAAGTTGTTGAAGTTGATTATGATACTTCTGAATATGGTGCTTTTATTAATGGAGTTGAAGATTTTTATCCGACAGAAAATGGTGTTTCTTATAACTATTATTTAAGTGTTTTAGTTAATGATGAGTATTCTGATACTGGAATTGATCAAATATTATATGAAGAAAATTTAAAGATAACTTTAAAAGAAACAACCACTTTAGATCCATTTGATTTATTAGTTGATAGCTTTATAAATGATTTTATTATTAATGAATCTAATAAGTTTATAAATGATAGTAAAACTGACCAATATGTTTTAGCTTCATTAGTAAAATTAAATAGTTATGGATACTATAACATTGATTTTAGTGACTATGATTTTGAAGATTTTGAATTAAGTGGAGTAAAAGACTACTTATTACAATCACTTAAAAATAACGCATTAGGTAATGAATTTACTGAAGCTGAATTAGTAGAAATAAATGATTTATCTTCTACTAATCTTTATGAAGTCACAACCATTTTAAATATATTAGACTCAGTTTATGGCAAAGCTGAATTAAACTTAAGAAATGATTTATTAGATACTTTAATAACTACCAATAATCCTTATATGGATCCAGATTATGCGGGAATGACTCTACAAGCAGTTTCTACTTTTAAAGATGATAACGATGTTGAAACTTTTAAAGATGATATGGTTACATATTTAAAAGATAATCAAAATGAAGATGGATTTATTTCATATGAAATTGCTAACGCGTCATCAACTGCTCAAGGAATCCTAGGATTATTAGCGATTGGATTAAATCCTAGAGACGAAGAATTTGTTAAAAATGATTATGATTTAGTAGAAAGTTTAATGAAATATTATAGTGATGGTGGGTTTAAATATAAACTATCTGATGAAAATATAGATTTAATGTTTTCAACCCCACAAGCCTTTAGTGCTCTTGCGATGTATAAAATATATCGTGATCAGTATTCATTTTCAGGTGGATTAGTTAATTTATGGAGTAGTAACTAATTAAAATGAAAAAAAGGTCAATTACTAAACTTTTAGTTTCTGGTGTCGTTATTTTATTAGCCTTAGTAAGCTTAGCCTTTCTAAGGCCTAATAATAACGCTAAAAGTGATGGTAGTTTTAAATTAATCATTATGGATTTAAAAGATGATTATCTTTATGAAGAAGATTTAATCTTTTTTAAAGATGAAAGTTTTTATGATGTTTTAAA
>JBBACV010000109.1:0-4780 GCA_041656835.1 Acholeplasmataceae bacterium
CCGGTTTTGGGAGTTCTGGTCGGTGAGGACTATATAGGAATCCTATCCCGTTTTCCCTGCAAAAGTCCAGTCTGGATCTTGGACCGGCACCCGGTACATAAATCATCATCTTTACCTCTCCTCTGATAATGTTATGTTCTCCCCTTTCCTAATCCATCCCCATCTACGTATCTCGATAAATCCAAGACCTAAACTCCATCGCACCACGGCTTTTTTATAATCTCCATCCTTAGGGAATCCTTCGGTATTGATATAGAATTTCCCGGGAAAGAGGATCACCTGAAAGAGTTTTGTGTTAAAATGTGTCATGCCTCAACCTCGCAGAATTGCCGGAGGTCTAACGGCTGCTGTTCTAATCGCTGGCAAGCTATCCGGTAGGTATCCGGATCGATTTCAAACCCTATGTAATCGAGCCCCAGGAGCTTCGCAGCGAGAAGGGTAGTCCCCGATCCGGTGAAGGGATCAAGAATTATATCTCCTGCATAATGAAAACGTGATAATATCCCTATTGCATCGTGTATATCCTGTTCCCATGGGTGATACTCTTTTGATTTGAACCCACGGACCACATCTGCAAAAACCACCCGGGATTTTTTCATTGGTGGTTTTTGATAGACAAGAATAGGTTTATGGATACAGAGGGCATTTCTCGGATGAACCAAGATAGTTGCTCCTGTGTTCAATACTGAAATAATCCAGAAATATTCAAGTTTGCCATTCTCCTCAAATAATTTCATAATTTTGGAGAGATGGTATTGAGGTACATAAGTGAATAAATACCCTGATGGTTTCAATACCCGGGAACCGTGTCGTATGAGGGTATTATACGCATCCTCCCATAATGCTTTAACATACGGCGGATCGGTGAATATAATATCTATACTTTCATCCTCGAGCTGAGCCATCCCGTCATCACAATCCACATTTTCAAACCGTGACATTGACATCACCCTCTATCCTGTATCCTCTTTCTGCACGATCCGGTTCTTCACGTTGAACCGCATTCCACAGGCTACACACAGTTTGGCAGACCGCCGGAGATCGTCTTTGTTCGTCGAATAGATCTGCTGCCGGCCGCATTGAGGGCATTGGACTATGTAGTTATGCCTCTTGCCTGCATGGACGCTGAACTCAACGCCATTAACGGTAATCGCCATTCATGACCTCCATGATCCTGTCTTCGTCACGGGCGATCTCCGCTAAACAGTCCGGGCAGATGTTTCTTATGAGTGGGTTGGGCGTGTCAGTCGGGCAAACAAACTCACGGCTGCAGATCAGGCAGGCGCGGATCATGAGTTGTCACCCCATATCTCACCGGCCTGTTCTGGTGATAGGATGACCGTCCCATACTTGATCATGACCTTCTTCATTCTGATGATTTTCAGGTCCAGGACCGATTCATAAATCACTTCGTCACTGCCGCCGCCGTTCGACATGATCGCGTCAATCCGGGTGAAGTTCTGCGGTATCAGGTCCGGCGAGCTCTTCTCCCTGTCGAGTGCCGCCGCAACAAACTCATGGGTTGACATCATCAGACCCCCACCCCTTCATTTCCAGTGGAAGTGCTTTTTGTTCCATTTGAGATCACTTTTTCCTGGTTTTTTGATAAGAAAGTATATATAGTATCACCCCTATACCTTACACAATGACTTTTTTTCATGTCATTGTATGAAGGACAATGACATTTCCCCACACACCCCCCAATACTACTTCCAGTGGAAATGAAGGGGTGGGGGTATGCCTTCGTGTCGTGTGTCACAGCATCAACTCCAGGAACACGGACCAATCGAGCACGACCAGCGGATCGCGCCTGTTCTTCTTTACGATCAATAATGGAACATACCCGTCACTGTTGCCGGTCGCCTGGTCCCATGCATTCCAAAGGTTCAACCGTTCGACGTTCTTGCACTCGATTGAAAACGGGAATGCGTCACGGCCTGCAGGTGACAGCTTAATGTCGCAACCACTCTCGCCCATGATCGCCGGTCTTATGTCGCCGGTTCGCACGTATGGCATCAGTTTCTTGTTCAGGTCCGCACAGACTTTATCCTGCAACCGCCTGCCTTTCGCCTTGCCGGAGGAGGGTTTCATGCTCTCACCCTGCGATCTACTTCATCTACGTCGCAGGCCCAGAATGCCTCTTTTCTGTTGGCCCACCACGCGATCTTCCGGGTCCAATCCGTGCGTTTGTATTGCATGACAAAAGCATTAGTTTTAAGTTCTTTCAACAATCGGCAACGGTATTTATCCTCTTCTTCTGTGGTGTTGAACCCAACAAGCACGTAGAAAGTCACATCATGCCGGGTGTTGATTCCTGCATCTTTCAACATGGAGATCCCGGCCTTCACCGCCGCCTCATCTGCCATGTTATCGAATGCGAAATGGTATTGACCAGACCAACGGATCGCCTTCAACCTCTCCGCGATCTCCGGCGTAAGGATACGAATATCCATCCCTTGAATTGCATTGAACTTTAGCCGATGCTCAAGGACATAATCGGTATTCTCAAAGAACCAATCCCGGTCTGCATAGATGTTATTATCCAGGCAGATCACAGTATCAAACCGTGAATCATGAAACTCTTTGATGTGTTGCCATCTCTGAATTTTTCCTTCTTTTTCAGGGACAATACAAAACGGGCATTTCCTGATACATCCCCTGGTCGTGAATCCAAGAGAATATTCAGAAGGATAAAGATCATAATCGGGCTTGATAAACTCAATTTCATCTGGCAATCGTTTCGAGAGATTCCATCCGGGGCCGCCGATCTCGATCTCTGCATCAGGGTACATAAACTGCAATCCCCTTGCTTTCCATGCATTTTCCCGAAATACAACTGATGCAATGACTTTATCAGGGTCGGGGATGCCAAAAGATACCATGTCGCCTTTGCTCTTGTGGTAAGCTGAAACCTTCATTAATGCCAAATTTGGGATCTTACTATCGGTATCAACTATTTTGATTTTCATTCCCCATCACCCGGCGGTATCACCCTGACAGGGTTATCCGGATCGTTCACCACGACTATCCTATACAGGCCGGTTTCACCCTGTTTGGCGAGCACCTTCTCCATATCCTTGACACGTTTCAACTCGCCATCGTCACGGATCACCTGCCGGATACCGCACGTGCCTTTCGTGGGATCTACCCAGATATGGAGTGCTGTCAGGCCGGTCATGGGCCCAACCTCGCAACAACGATACCTGAAATGGCCATGAGTATGCAGGATATTACGAGCGATTCCAATGTGTTTTCCTGCACAATCACGCCTGCCAAAAACGCCAAGGTTATAGCGCAGATACCTTGTAGGCTCATTTGTGCGCCTCCTTCCACGCCTTCGCTTTCGCCTTCTGCCTATCCTGGAGTTTCTTTTTCAGGCGGTCACGTTCACGTTTCTTCTGTTCGATTTCAAACTTCTCATGTTCGGGTAAACAATCGTAACAACTATCAGAATCCACCGGACAGTAGTTCTTTTTACACACCGGACACAGTTTCATGCCTTTATGGAGTGCATGGTGGCACCTTCGACACAGAACCATGCATTTCGATAGGTAAGGATCGATGTATTCGGGATTTCCGTAGTGTTCGGGTGTCGGGTGGTGGGCTATCAGGTCGAACCTTACACCGCACCACGCACATGATTTACCATTGAGAAACGCATTCCGGGCGTGGATCCACGCCTTCGAGTTCCATACCTTCCGGTTGGCCTTCTGCCGATTCTCCGTCCGGATAGCTTCTGGACAGGTGACATGATCCTTGTGCCGGGTAGCTCGGGCATGATACAACTGCTGAAACTCTTGCGTGAACTGGTATACTGACAGGACACCGTTATGGCTCACGATACCGCCGTTCACCCGTTCGAGTATGCCTTCACGGCAGAACCGGCCTAACCGTGACGGAAACTTCCTGGTTGGTTGGCCTGTTACGTCTGATATGTCGTAGACGGTGAACTGCCGGGTGAGATAGTCTGGTAATATCGGTTCGAGCACGTCGAAATAGGCGGACGTCTTGGTGGCGTTCTTGAGTGCCATGATCATGACACCCCCACAGGTGATCTCCGGCGTCGCCTGCATAACCAGATTATAATCATGAGTGTGATCAGGGTGAACGATACCGCCCAGAACTCCGGTGACGCGGTGCCTGATTGGAGTAGTAAGAGTTGGGGGAGGCTCATACATCTCCCTCCGGGTCACAGCCAATTAATTTACAATAGCCCCCATTTCCATAGGGGTCATACCAAGCCATGCATCTTTCTTTGATGCAGGGCATCCTGTGAAGTTCAAGAGTTGCGGGTAAAAAGCCCGCCATATCCCGGACGGCTATTCCGGGATTGAAGGGACAATATTTTATCTCTTCTTCTTCGCTCATTCCGCACCAGCCCCATAAATCTCGATTTTTCCACAACTATCGATCGCAAGATTTGTTGTAAGTCTTATTATCTGGAGAAATTCTATTGCGTCCTTAATGTGCTCGAAATCACCTTTCCAAGCAAGAGGGGGGGAATCAGTTGTAGCCCTAATATAGAATGTAGCCATTCAATCAGCCCCCTCCTTCTTCTTCAGTACCCGGGCACGGTAACTATCAATCAGGTCAGACGTTGCCGGGTTGCACCTGCCGAACTGTGCGAGCGTGTCATCCAGGTAGGTAACCATTTCCTCGCGGTCTTCTGCCGGGCCTTCCAGTTCGATCTTCACGTTCTCATAGTTCGTGAGATTGATCGTGCCGCCAATCGTGAGCCACCAATCACCGATCCGTTCATGATATTTCTTCCGGTCTTCTG
>JBBACV010000110.1:0-4747 GCA_041656835.1 Acholeplasmataceae bacterium
AGTTTGGATACAATGAATTGTATTATTACCTAAGTATTTATCAGGAAATTTAATTTCAACTTCTGGAAGTAGGGCAGTATTTAAGTTTAAAGCTTTAATTGATAAAGAAATACCAGGAGCAATTATAACCCCTTTAATTGTTTTGTTTTTAAGATAAATAAATTTATTAGCGGTTCCTAAATCAATAATTAAAGTTGGTTCATCTCCATCAACACCAGCTGCAACAGCAATCAAATCCGAACCTACCTCACGAGGATTATCCGCAATAACTTTAATTCCTGTTTTAACCCCTGGTGCTAAAATAACCGGTTTAACGCCAAAGTATTTTTCAACCAGTTTAATTAATGATATCGTAACTTGTGGAACAACAGAACCAATAATAACACCGGTTATTTTACTATGATTAATAAAGTTTTTAATTATTAAATAATATTCATCAGGTGATTTATTTAACTCAGTTGTTAATCTAAAAGTATCAACAATTTCATTATTATTACCTAAACCGACATAAATATTAGTATTACCTACATCAAATAATAAAGTCATATCAATCTTCTCCTAACTTTATTTTACTAAAAAATATAAAAAAAGGGTATAAAAAGAAAAAAACTATACTAAGATAGTTTATCTCTTTTCGCGATGAAGTGTATGAGTTCTTTCACGAGGACAATATTTCTTTAATTCTAAACGTTCCTTCATCGTTGATTTATTTTTAGTAGTATAATAGTTTTCATCACCGCATTCAGTGCATATTAATCTAACAAAATCACGCATTTCATTACCTCCAAACTACTTTATTAGTATATCAAAAGGAAGATAGTTTTACAAGGGTTTACATCTTTTTACCATTATTTAAATTAGGAATTGTTTGAGCAATTAAATCAGCTGAAATAACTCTTAAATCCCAAATGTTTTTATCGGGATTAGTAAACATTAAATTATTTTCATCTTGATAATATAAATAAGGACCAACTTTCGGATAAACAATAACAATCTTTTCATATTCTAAGTTAGAAAAATTAGTCATATCAATTAATTTAATATTAGTTTTATTTGATTTTTCCCAAATCTTTTTCGAATTAAAAGTTAATTTTGTTTGATGATTTACTCTTAATATATATAAAGCATAAGTTTGATTGTTTATTTCATAAAGAAAATAATTCTTTTGATTAGTTAATTTTCCGTATTTTAATAAATCTTCTTTTATTTTATTTCTTAAGTTATTATCATAACGTTTCCAAAAAATTATAAACGTAATTAATAAAATTATAACCACTATAACTAACGCAATTATTATTTCTCTCATTTAAGCTCCTTTGTTTTAAGGTCAATTAAGTAATTTCCTTCGAATAAACAATCATATTGATATAAAGTATTACTATTAATAACATTATCAATAAAATAAGGAATATTATAAGGAACACCTAAATTATCTTTATCATTTAAAAAATCAACCTTTTTCCAATCTAAAATACCCTCCTTTGTTTTAAGTGGAGTTTTAAGGGCTATATTTTTTGACAATTCCACAAAATATAAATATAAACCATTTTGATTAAAAGCGTTATTTAAATTATCATTAAAGCCATTCCAAGTAACAATTCCTCTAAACTTAATTTCGCTCTTTAAAAAAGATAATCCAGTTTCCTCTTTAATCTCTCTAATAACACTATCTAAAGGGTCTTCATTATTTTTTAGTTTACCGCCAACACCATTCCACATTCCTTGCCATGGTTGTTTATTTCGGTTTAACATTAAAATATCATCGCCTCGCTTAATAAATGCGAGCGTATATAAGAAATTATATTTTTTCATCACTAACCATTATATCATTTAAAAAAAATAAACCCTTAGAATATTCTAAGAGTTTATCTTTTTTTCAAGTAATGATTTTAAATATATTAAAATTAAAGTTAATACCGATATTACTGGAAGCAATAATCCAACACTAAAACTTAAAACACTTAATAAATTTTTACCTTCTAAAGTTGGATTCATAAAATCATAGGGATACCAGTTAGTAAATGGTCCTAATAATAAAATAACTAAAAAATATATTAACGGTAAAATTAAGGTTACCCAAAAATGTTTTAATTTTATTGATGGCGTAATAACTAAAAAATAAAATAAAGGATACATAATCGGATTTACTGTGTGGACTATATGACCACTAAAATTAACATTACCATCACTAACAAATAAATGAAAGATAATTCCTGTCATCAGGATTGCAACTAAACCTATGACCGCTAAATATTTAAACCACCATTTATCTTCAAATGAAAACATGTATAAAACTAAGATAACAAATACTAAGATATTAGAAATATTAGTAAACATTCTTAATCTCTCTAAAAAACTTATAAAACTTGGATTATCAATTATATTTAAAATTGAATAAACACTAAAGCTAAAAGTTATTAACACTAATGTTTTTAAATAATTTGGGTTATTTCTAATTTTATTAACCATTTTTAATTCCTTCCTATATAATTTCTTAAAATTATTATAACCCAAATTATTATTTTAATTTAAAAATGACTTTTTTTCTTTTTAATAAAAAATATAATACTTCCGATTAAAAGTAAGCTTCCCATACTTATACCAATAAGAAACTTATAGTCCTTATAAAATGGTTTATTAGCATTCTTAATTGGTATTTCTATATATTCATCAACTCTAATAATTCCTTTTAAATAAGTTTCTTTATTATTATAAGTAGTTTTTAAGGTTACTTGATAAACTCCTATTTTATCTTCATTATTTAAATAATCGTTACTTATTATTTCGATATCATCATAAATAAAGTTTATTTGATTTTCAAAAAATGACAATAAAGAAGCTTCATCGATAAAGGTAATATTATCAGTTGTTAATTGACTTAAATTAATATAAAACTTTGGAGGAATATCATCAACCACATGAATAATAAAGTGAATTTCAGTTTCATTACCACTTTTATCAACCGCTTTATAATACATATTATAAGTACCTAACTTATCAAAACTAGGGCTATACTCATCAATTCCTCTAATAATTTCTACATCATTACCATCGACATCATCATATATTTCAAGACTTTCTATTAAATTTTCAGGTCTTAACCAGGTTTTATAATTAGTTGTATACTCTAATTCTCCGATAACAACCGGAGGAATAGTATCGATAACTTTTATTTCTTGGGTTGTTGTTGTTCCATTTCCGGCTTCATCAATTGCTTCATAGGTAATATAGTATGTACCTAATTTATCTTCATTTCCTAAATAGGTGTTTTCAATAATTGAAATATTTAAATTTTCTCTTGATGTTACATTATCAACTACTTCAAGATTATTTAATTGGTGATTAAAATCAAAAGGATCATCAGCATATGAAATAGAAATTACTTCTAAATCACTAAACATAGGAGCGGTTAAATCACTAACCCTAACAATATAACTAACTTCAGATTCATTTCCTGATGCATCTTTTACGATTAACTTAACCTCGTGATCACCAACAACATCTTTATTTTCAGAATAATTATCAATTACTAAAACTTCATCAGTTAAATTTTTATCATACTCATCCCATGCTTGATAATAAGAATTAATCTCTAAAACATCTAAAGGATTATCGTAATCAGATATATATATTAAGTCATTTGGAGCTATTTCAAAATCTGATGTATTTTCAAATCTGAACTCATATATTGTATTACTAGGTAAAGTAACTTCATCAAAACCTGTATCAATAATGATTATTTCATCATCAAATATTTTGGTAAAATCTAAGATGATAAATTCAAATTCATCAATTAGTATTCCAGGGTCATCACCTGGAATACTAAGGTCTCTATAATAAAATTTATTAAATAAAGTTGTTAGTTTTAAAATAACATCTTCTTTACCTTCAAATTGATTTTTATCAAAATATAATTCTTCTTCTAATTGAATTATATAACTTCCTCTGTTAAATATAGAACCTGTTTCAATTGTATCACTACCTAAAAAATCATATTGGATTAAATGATCTTCTAAAGCATAGCTTTTACTTAATTCTAAATTAAATAAAACTATTAAAAATAAAATAATACTAAAAATTATTTTTTTCATTATTTTAATAACTCCTTTTTCTTTTACCCTATAATAGAAGAAAAAGAAGTTTTTAACTTTTTTTATTGACAAAATAATTTTTTAGGCTTACAATATTGATATTAATGGCACCCATAGCTCAGTCGGTAGAGCAATTGACTCTTAATCAATGGGTCGCAGGTTCGATCCCTGCTGGGTGCACCAATTTAGGTTAATAGGTTTGTTACAAAAGTATCAAACTTTTTTTATTAAAGCAAGATAAAATATTACTACTATAGTAAATAATCGCATAAAAAATAATTTATAAATTAAATCTTGTATTATTTAACTCAATTAATTATAATATCATTATGATTAAAGATTTTATCATAAAATAAATTAGAAAAGAGAATAACAACAAAAAATGTTTAACATCAATACCAAATGGATTGCCCATAGAGGATTATCAAGTATGTATTTTGAAAATACAATTAAAGCTTTTAAAGAAGCTGCTAAACTACCTTTTTATGGTATTGAAACTGATATTCATTTAACTAAAGATAAAAGAATAATTACGCATCATGATGATTATTTTTCTATTAACGATGAAAAAGTCTTTATTAAAGACCATGATTATAAAACTTTAAATAAATTATTTAAAAACAAACATCATGAAAAACTACCGCTTTTAAAAGAAT
>JBBACV010000111.1:0-4682 GCA_041656835.1 Acholeplasmataceae bacterium
ACGCTCTCAACAAATGCAAGGGCACGCGGGGCGATAATCCTGCTGCCGACACACGAGGAGGCGTTTGAAAGATGCAGCGACACAAAGATCCAATTCTAAAACCAGAGGGGCTTAAGGTAGCACTTACACTGCTGGATGGTTTTACGGTAGTAGACAACTGGGATCCCTTCCTTGCTGAGCCCCTGGAGTTCACAAAGCGCAGGCGGACAACGCCAGAGGAGCAGAAAGCGGCAAGGGAGTACGCAAAGGAAACAGGACGCAAGTACAGACATTCGGAATACACGCAGGAAGAAGTATCTTTGTTCACGCCGGATATAAATGACGCAACACGAGTGGTGTTCATGTCCGGCCTAACGTTCAGGTTCAAAGCATATCTGGAACGTAACGGCGTAGCATACACTGAAATAGACAAGCGTGTAAAACATGTGGGCATGTTGAAAGCGGATTTTACAAAACTGGAAACGCTGAGGGGCCCACAGGCCAAAGTAATAGCGTCGGTGCTATCCAGTCAGGGCGGTATTGTAAATGCAGCCACAGGCTTCGGTAAATCGTTTGTGATAAAACAACTCTGCCGTATCCTGTGCGAAAAATACACTATATTGATAGTAACCCGCAGACGCTCGGTTATAACCCAGCTGTACACAGACATCCGGAAGGACTTGTTCAACAAAGTGGGTATGCTTTGCGGTGGCATACGTGATCTTAATGGTAAACGTGTGATATGCGTTACTGAAGCTTCGTTGAAGAACATAGATCCGGCAGAGGTGGATATAGTTCTGTATGACGAAGCCCATGGCGTTGGTGACAATGACGTTGGCAAAGTACTTGCCAAATTCCATAAGAGCAGGAAGTACGGCTTTACAGCCACGCCAGTACGCGGTGACAATGCCGAAAGAACCATTGAGGCCCTATTCGGTCCGGTACTGATAAAGGTTGGTTACGAGGCTGCAGTAGCAGCAGGTAATGTTACACCAATACAGGTAAAGATGCTGGACAACGGCGGATTTTCATGGTTGGGTCAAAAGGATGGCGGTGTGGAACGCGCACGCAGTATGCCTTCGTGGATTTATGAGCGATATGCATATTGGCAGAACCACGACCGTAATAGAGCGATTGCAGTAAAGGCACGCGATATACGTCTGGCATGTCCTGATGAGCAGATATTGATAATGGTCAATACGCTGGAACACGCTGTTGCCCTGCATCAACACCTGCCTGGATACCTGGTAATGTACAGTGGCACATTCAATGAGGACAACCTTAAGAAGTCTTTTGAGAAGTACAAACGCAAGCCTGACTTTTCAAAGTACAAACTCAGTCAGAAAAACATCGACATAGCCACAGCCGCATTTCGTAAGGGCACGCTTAAACGTGTAATATCCACCGGTGTCTGGAAAGAAGGCGTTGACTTTGCATCATTGTCCCACCTTATACGTGCGGACGCAGGTTCCAGCCCTATAAGCAGCAGCCAGATACCTGGCAGACTGTCAAGGCTGGCCGAAGGAAAAGAATGTGGCATACTCTATGACTTCACGGATACATTCTGTGAACGCGCAGCACGGAAATCGGCTGCACGCGTAAAAGAATATAGAGGAAATGGCTGGGAGGTTGTCTATGAAAAATGACCCTAAAACCATAGAGGTGGAAAAAGCTGCCACAGATATATTCGGCAGCAGTGCGCCAGTATGGTGCTGGCCTTGTGCAGAAGTGGCAAGACTACTTGAAGAAGCGCACAGCTTTAATCCCTATGGGTACTTCAGATTCCTGCTTCGCAGCATGGGCGGCAAGGCATTATTCAAAAATGTGCAAACATCGCCTACCATGATCAAAAAATTTAAAGATGCATATCAGGAAGAGGTGCGGTTGTTTGCAGAACGGCTGACCAACACCCATACGGTAATGCATCGTACACTGACGCAAGGCGCATCCATACCAATTACCCTTGGCGTATGTGAGTTTCATCCTGCAGCACTCTACCTGCTGCTACGGGCAATCGATTGTCCGCAATATGCAGCACCCTACAGAGAAGACGCGTTGGAATACTTTAAATGTTGGCCGGACGTTTTAAAAACACAGGTGGCACTGAAGTATGCGCTCAAAGTAGGAGGGTTGGTAAATGGATAGCAGTACCGCACTCTGTGACTTTCTTCTTATGGCCATGTACAAACACAGCAAACTGTTCATGCTAGCATATAAGAAGGAAATGGAAGGCGCACAGGTATTCAGTGATCTGGATACGCCGTATAACGTGTTGTGGGAGATAATGCAGAACACTTATGGTGTGCTGAGAAAGATCCCCAGTGTAAGCATGCTGGCTGCCGAGTTCAGCCAATATTGCTCACAGAACAGAGACATACCAGTAGAGCGTATAAAGTACGCATTGGACTTCTGTAAACGTGCAAGAGGCTTTACAGCCGAGGACGTTAAGTACGAAGAGGGATTGGTATATCTTGAGACCGCGCTCAAAAACAATATGAATCAGAAGTGGTTGGACAAACTCAACGCCCTGCCACCTGACGTTGACGAGATACATGGGGCGCTTAGCAGCATTAAAGCCGACATAAGGACTATCAATGTACGGCGCAAACAAGTATTCGACAGGCCGCTGCTCAATCCTGAACGATACCTTATAGCCGACGAGCGGATACCACTGGGCATAAGCTTCTGGGATGATATATCATTCGGTGGTGGCAGGCTTGGTGACATTTGGGGCGTGCTTGGTCCCACTGGTGGTGGGAAAACAACACTTGCAGTACAGCTGGCATGCGCACAGGCAATAGCCCAAAGGCATGTGGCTTATCTGACATTCGAACAAAGAGTACCTGGCGATATATTCCAACGTATGTGCTCAAGATTTACAGGGTTACCACGAAGAGTCTTCAAGGACAAAACCTATGATACGCTGGACGAGCGAACACGTGTGATGCTCAAGGATTCATTCCTTAGGTTCAGCGAGTTTCTGATGGTTAAGGACTTTTCTGGAATAACCAAGAGTAAGGAAGCAGTAGAAGGCGAAGCACCATCGGAGGAGATGGACCCATCGCCGGACTTTGGGACTGCGGAAGACATCTGCACTATGTTGGATGACGAATTCGAAGCGACTGGAATACGACCCAAGATGCTGATAATTGACTGGCTGGAGCCAATGGTACGAAGAATAGCCGCAAAGACAGGCCGAGACCTGGACAAGGCATTCAGATTCCTGGCTGACTCAGAAATAGACATCATAAGGGCATATTGCATAAAGCACAACATCATGTGCTTCATATTCCATCAGCTGTCAACCGAATTCTGCAGCAAGGCCAAAGCAGCCACCCGGCCAAAAGACACCGACGCTAAAAACTATAAATCTTTTGCCCATTTATTAGACGCAAACTTCTGCTTGGGCGTAAGGGACAAGAACAACGGCAACGTTGGGCTGTTCCTATCCAGCAAGAACAGGAAAGACGCACCTGGCGAGGTGCTTACCCGCTTGGACGGGGAAAATGCAAAGATTTTTAGAGCGTTGAATTATATTCCGGATGGCTCAGGAAGCTTCCAGGACCCGACGGCACCACTGCCAGATATGGGCGACCTTAATGGAACAACCTCGGAAATGTTTGGAGGAGGAGCGTGACATCATGCTCAACAAAGAATTATATAACGCTCTCGAAAAGGTATTCGGCAGCGTTGCGGTTATGAGCGAGGGGGAACCGGCTGAACCAAACGTGGTGAGCCCTACCCCCATACAAAAAGCCCGCGGGATCAAAACCCGCATCGACATGGTTAAGGGGCAGGGCGGCGAGCAGTACGTCGTCAAATGCCCCTATTGCGATAAAGCGCATAAACACTTGTACGTTTCACATCTCTCATATGCCAAGGTAAAGGCCGGCAAGGGAATATTCAATGTCCCTAACCTGGTTGCGGTGTGCTACAAGCACAATTGCTTGGCCGATCCTGAAAGATATCGTGAGACCAGCAGTAAGATTAAACGTGCTTTATCCAAGAACGTACTCATATCCCTCGGTGAATGGGGGCAGGCAGAGCGGCGGGTATCAGAATACCGTGCACAGGACGTAACACTCCTGGATGCATTCAGCAAGGTATCGGCAGAATCACCAAAAGCTGTGCTGCGCTATCTGCTGAACGATAGGGGTCTGTCCGAGGACGAAGTGTACAAGTATAACCTCTACTGGGGAAAGGTAGTATGTCAGACCGGAACGGAACTGAACCGCGGTGCGCTGCACATCATCGTGCCGGTGTACATGAACAGCATCCTGCTGGGCTATCAGGCAAGGCTTGTCCCAGAAACGGTTCCAGCTGGAACCGACACCATAAAGTACTACACTCCGCCACTGCTTAAAAAGAGCGAAGTGCTGTACGGTATAGACAATGCAATGGGCTACGATTTCGTTGTGTTGGTAGAGGGTGTGTTCGACGTTATGCGCATTGGCGCTCCGGCCGTGGCGATACTGGGCAAGACTCCCAGCGTAAAGCAAGAGCAGGCGATGATAACAAGATTTGGACATGGCAAACTGCTGGTGATACCGGATAACAATGACCCTGATAGCGTTAAAAAGGCGAAGAAGACTGTATTCAGGCTAACTCCGCACTTCAAGAATGGTGCAGATGCGGTTATTGTTGCTGGTGACGACCCTGGGTCTACGCCAAGGGAAAGCATATGGCAGTCCATAAACAGTAAA
>JBBACV010000112.1:0-4620 GCA_041656835.1 Acholeplasmataceae bacterium
GCTCTATGGAGCCTATAGAAGTGGACCAGGTGGATCTGGACTCGCTCAACACGATCACAGGCCTACATAAGACGGCGATAGCAGCATTGCAGGAGACACTTTTTAATGACTATTCCGTATACACCGCTGCGTTCGCGTACCCCGACTCTGCGGTATGGCGTGTGGCATCGGCATATCTGATGCCATCGATGCGTTGGCAGAGCAT
This sequence comes from Acholeplasmataceae bacterium, assembly GCA_041656835.1. Lineage (GTDB taxonomy): Bacteria > Bacillota_I > Bacilli_A > Acholeplasmatales > Acholeplasmataceae > Acholeplasma. Next base: position 206 of record JBBACV010000112.1, read on the forward strand.
GTGTGGTGGAACACAGACGTGGTCTGAGCCCGAAGTATTGGATGCGGATGGAGAGGCTACTATGGTTTATCCCGGTATAACAGCATGGTCTGATGGCAATATACTTATGAAAGATTATAGTAATAGCAGCCTGGCGACAGGGTATATTACGAATCTAAAAACTTAAAGGAGCAGGAAATGGCGGAAAATCAGCTTATCGTGGAAGAGCCGAAGCTGGAAGGCAGCGCAGACCAGCAATTCGAACTGTGCCCGAGGTGCGGAACAAAAACAGAAGTAAAAACACAGTTGGCCCAGTCGGATGTAAGCGAATTCGTAGAGTGCGTACTTGCAGGAACAGGATATTCCAAGAGTTATCCGCTCTATGGTGGCGCACTTACCCTGACCGTATCTGCAATACGTACTACGGACCTTAAACTGTTTGCCGCCGTGTCGGGTAAACTGGCTGAATTGGAAAAGGTGGACAGCCTGGGGGCGATGCACGCTGCTGACAAGTTGCGGGTACTGCTGCAGATCAAACACATGTATAGTGCAACCTCCAGTATGGAAGACAAACAGCGCGATATGACGGCAGAACATGTTCTTAAGATCAGCGAAGGGCTGGAAAAAGGTATCCCTGCTGATACATTGCTGGACACAGTGTTTGTTGAGTCCTACAAACAGATGCCGCTGGCATTGCTGTCCGGCACTATTGTAATGTTCTCAATGTTGTATAACAAACTGCTCAATAATGGTTTTGATTCAAATTTTTGGAAAAGCGCCGGAATCTGACATGTGTTGAAGCTCACTGTACCGGTGCTCTGGACTTTAAAGAAAAGCTGAATCAGCCTATAGGCGTATGGCGGCTGAAGAGCAAGTGGATTTATGACTATATAGAGCGTAAACGTAATATAAAGGCGCTGGAGTACGTCTGTGCATATAAACAGGCGCCGCCAGAGCTGCATGAACAGCTGGCTGCTTTGCTGTTGCCGGGCGACGGTGAAGGGTATAGGTCGGATCCGCTGAGCAGGTTCGGCTCTGGCGCAGCGGTTGACTCGTTCAACCCCAGTGAGCTGGAAGAGATATATAAAGCGTATATAGAAAGAGCTAAAAAGGTATGGACGGACAAACCTCTCAAGAGCAAATAAAGAGCCTTCTCTCACAGCTGCTGGGCAGTGCAATGCCCTTTGGTGCCCAGGCAGGTAACTTTCTAGGTGGGCTAGGTATAGGTGGTTTGTCTCCATATAATCGGCTGGCCTATAGCAACGGCAGTGCTGCGGATACATTCAGATCGGCAGAAGACCGCTTGATGCAGGGGCAGATCAGCTCTGAGATGGCAAGAGCCTCTAAAGAAGCACAACGTAAGTCACTGGAACAATGGTATACCGGCTGGGGGTATAAAGGTTCTGACCTTAAATCAAAGATAGCCGACGCCAGGGCAAACCCGCTGTCGCTAGGCAGTTTAGCGGTTGACTTCCTGGACCCATATGGTATGCAGGGCGCCAGCCAGACTTTCGGGCAGTTTGCAACCACTGCACGCCGAGTTATGGGTCCCGGATTCGGTAACGCACGCAGAGCCGGTCAAGCCGCCGGCGATATAATGACCGGCTTGCTGGCAGAACCTGAGGGTATGGGCTCCTTCAATATGACCCAGTACGGATCCATACTTACAGAGCTGGCCGGTTCGGGCGCGCTATCCAAGCAGCTATCCGGCGGCAAGGTGGATGTTGCAGGCATACGAGAAAAACTGAAGAGCATGAGCAAGGCGTTGGAGCCGCTTAAATCAGTGTTCGGCGAAGACATCCCCAAGTTGCTGGATATACTGGATAATATAAGCGGCAGCCGTGCATTTACGTCATTCAAAGGATCCGAACTCAGCCGTATGACATACAGGCTGCAGGGCATAATGCAGACAACTGGCATGTCGGCACAGGCGCTGGGCAATGTCTCCAATACGTTTGAAACACTCTATGAGCAGCAGGGCCTCAACCCGTTGGGCAAGCATCTGTTGGTTGGTGACTATGCTATGCTGACACAAGGGCCGGCAGGGCTTCGATCTGATGCGTATTCGCAATCACAGATACAAAGATATGCTGCACAGGGTATGATTTCTAAAGAATCATCCAGATTCGCCAGCGACTATAAAACAGCCTTCGGTTTGTACGCTCTGAATAAAGGCCTGTCCACCGATGAGGAACTTAGAACTGGAGCACAGGCATTTAAAGCATCATACGATGAGGCAAGGAAGACTGGTACCGGGGCCATTGATGCCCTTAAAAATTTAAGTGGCGCATCCACAGTAGCAGGCATGCGTTCTGTGGGCGCCGGCCTCTCTGAGACGCTGTGGGCAGAACGTAATGTGTCTGCCTGGGAGATAGCATCTGATGAGCAGGTAGACAGTAAAATGAATATCATACGAAAAAGGCTTGCTGGTGATGAGGTGGCCACAGAATTGCTCAATAGTGGATTTTTAGGTGCAACACCTGACGAGCTTTCTGACCTGCAGGGGAATATGCGTAAGAAATATGGTATTGAGAAAACATCTGCAGCTATACAGGCCATACAGGGTACAGTGTCTTATTTCTATGAGGATTCAAAAAAATTTAATCTGGATATACAGCAGGCCAATAAAAATAAGAAAAATAATGCACGTATAACGCTGCAGGCTGAATTAAACCAGAAGCTGGACGAAGCGGCCAATACCCCGGGACGTGTGTTTGATATATTTCAGGAAATGGGCAAAGGCTCCCCAGAGATATCGGATCTGCTTAAAACAGCGTTTGGGAAGGATGTAGCTGGAATGTTTCTAGCTATGGATCCCGATATACTAAAAGGCATTTCAGCCGATGAGGGGATATCTGAAAAAGATGTATCAGATACGGCAAGATATCTTCTGACCAATGCGTCAAAGCTTGGCCGTGATACTTTGAGTGATGCAGACGCCAACATAATAGATAAACTGGGTGATCGCAACCTGTCAGGCAAGGAAAAGCGCGGCATGCTAAAAACACTGCGCGAGAACATAATGCTGGGCAGCAAGATTGCAGAGCGTATGACAGGTGCCGAGCGCTCAGCCTTCGGCACCGAATACTCGGCTGCAAAAACAGACGCAGCAAAATCAGCAATTATAAACAGGTTCAGGAACCAGGAGCTGTCAGAGATAATAGGCGGTAATGAAGATGTATCAAAGTCCATATCGGAAAGATACGGTGCTGACTGGGCTACAAAGGGTGGTGTTAAGACAGCAGATATCCTGTCAGCCATAAAACAGAAGGATAGCGAGTTCTTCGAAGAAAAGAAATTGGGTGAGTCATTCGGTGCACCCACCAGCTTTACACAGGAGGACGTGTTGTCCAAATTAATAGCCGCTATAGAAAAACTTGTACAGGTGATGTCGGGCATGAGCAAAGAGACGTCTAAGAACGTGGATAAAGCATCAGGTAACACAGAGGGATGGTTCAGATAATGTCGGATATAATGAACAAACCTGGTATCGTGTCGGTAGCCAATTCAGGTGGAACCAAGCTCTGCACTATAACGCTGAACGGTTCCACTGCAGGATTTGAGGACGCATACCTTATGGGTGTGAGGACGATGGAGGCCTCTGATGTACAGTACGATAAGGCGTTGGACAACTCCGTGCTGTTCACAGTATTTGGAGACCAGATGGTTGTGCTAAGTATACGGGTGCTCCAGCCAAGGATAGATGCATGTGAGGGCAAGGTTGCGCCTGTATCATTGGAAACCCTCTACAACCAATATAAAATAAGCAGCGCCACACGGCAGGTGCTTAAAATAGCCGTAGATAAAACAGTTTATAAGGGGTATATGGTGAATAAGGAATGTTCTCCGCAGCAGGCTGGTAATGGTAGCGTAGCAGGATTCGTATTTGATATCAAAGTGGTGGGGGTACGGGCATGAACAGATTGTACTCGGTGTTGGCCGATAACATGAACCTGTCGTCTGAGCTGCATTACTACCGCAAAGCCGGTACGGCGCACGCCAAGTGGCCGGATAAAAATCTCCTGCGTACTCTGGTACCGTTAGGCGAAGCAGAGTATACGGCTTTCTGCATCGAGCAACTGGTGCAGGTGGTACGCCACTCGGAATACAAGGACATGCTTGCAGCATGGGACACCGATAACACATACTCCACTGAAATACCCAGGATAAGCGCAGAGCAGAGCGTCACAATTCCAACAGGAAAGACGCTGCGCATTATAAAGCGGGGCGTTTCAAAGACAATTTACACAGATGCCACAATAGCCGTGGACAGCAGCTCGGTCACAACCAGCGTTAACGGTGTTACCCTGACACAGGCCATAACATGGCTGGGTGGCGTATCCTCTGTGTTCAGCATCAACCAGTATCTGGATGGGTCATTTATCGACAGCGATATGGCCGACACAGGCTTCACTGCTGCGCTGAAGTTCACCACA
>JBBACV010000113.1:0-4606 GCA_041656835.1 Acholeplasmataceae bacterium
TTTAGAAAAACTCAAAGAAGGAGACATCGCTTTAGTAAGCGATGCTGGAACTCCTTTAATTAGTGATCCAGGATATTTGTTGGTAAAAGAAACCATTAAAAATGATTTTAATGTTGTAAGTATCCCAGGGCCATCAGCTTTATTAGCTGGTCTAGTAGTTTCGGGAATTAAAACTGATAAAATTAGTTTTTTAGGATTTCTTCCCAAGAAAAAATCAGAATTTAAAAAAGAACTAAGAAATTATATTGGTAAAGAAAATACGCTTGTTTTATATGAGTCTCCACTTAGAATTAAAAATACAATCAATGATATTTATCAAATATTAGGAAATAGATTATTTAGTTTATCCAGAGAATTAACAAAAAAATTTGAAACTATTTATTATGGAGATTTGGTAAAAGCAATTTCATATGAATTTCCTACCAAAGGTGAATATGTGATTGTTGTTGCAGGCACCGCACCGTTAACTGAAGAATCTGCCAATATAATTGAGAAAGTAAATTATTATATTAATCATGGACTTGATGAAAAAACATCAATTAAATTAGTATCAAACATATTAAAAATCTCAAAAAGTGAAGTTTACAAGACATATAAAGGTTTTTAAAAAATATTAATAGAAATTTTGATGAATTTTAGATATAATATAAATATAATCAATGTGATGAAAAAGAAATAGTAACAATCTAGTTTTATAGAGAGTCTTAGGTTGGTGAAATAAGATAAACAGATGTTATGGATGGCTTTGGAGCATTTAATTCGATATGTAGAATTAAACGATTAGTCTCGATAAAGACTCAATGAGTGCTTAAGTTTATTAAGAACTAAGGTGGTACCGCGAATATTTTCGTCCTTAGATATTTTTTATCTAAGGATTTTTTTAAGAAAGGATGTATAACTATGAAACCTAAATACTATATTACAACCGCGATTGCATATGCATCAGCAATCCCACATATTGGAAATGTCTATGAAATTATTTTGGCTGATGCGATTGCGAGATTTAAAAGATTAGAAGGATATGATGTCTATTTTCAAACCGGCACTGATGATCATGGTCAAAAGATTGAACAAAACGCTAAAAATAATGACTTAACTCCAAAAGAGTATACTGATATGATTTCAGGTGAAATAAAAAGAATTTATGATTTAGTTAATATTTCATATGATAATTTTATTAGAACTACTGATGATGATCATGTTAAAGTTGTTCAAAATATGTTTGAAAAACTTATTAAGAAAGATGATATTTATTTAGGAAAGTATGAAGGTTGGTATTCAATAGCTGACGAATCATTTTTATCAGAATCGGATGTAGTTGATGGTAAAGGACCATCGGGTGATATTCCTGTTTGGATGAGTGAGGATACTTACTTTTTTAGACTTAGTAAATATCAAGAGAGATTAATTGATCATATTTCTAAAAACCCATCTTTTATTGAACCCGATTCAAGAAGAAATGAAATCTTAAATAATTTTTTAACTCAGAAATTACCGGACTTATCAATTTCTCGAACCTCTTTTGATTGGGGAATTAAAATATTAAGTGATCCGAAGCACGTAGTATATGTATGGATTGATGCATTATCAAATTACATAACTAAAATCGGTTATGATGTTAATGAATCTTCACCGCTATTTAAAAAACTTTGGCCTGCAGATTTACACTTAGTCGGTAAGGATGTAATGAGATTTCATACAGTTTACTGGCCGATTATTTTAATGGCTTTAGATTTAGAACTCCCTAAACAAGTTTTCGGACATCCTTGGGTGTTAGTTGATCGAAATAAAATGAGTAAATCAAAAGGAAATACATTATACACCGATGAATTAGTTAAGCATTTTGGAGTTGATCCTATCAGATATTATGTTCTACATGAAATACCTTACAAAGAAGACGGTAATATTACTTATGAATTAGTCATTGAGAGAAACAATTCAGATCTGGCTAATACGATTGGTAATTTACTAAACAGAACTATCGGAATGGTTAATAAATACCAAGAAGGCTTAGTCAAGAAAGTAACAATTAAAGAGCCCTTTGAAATTAATTTGAAGGAAAAATCTTTAGCGATTCATGAAAAAATAGTTAATTTTATGGACCAGTTAAAAGTTGGTGATGCTTTAGAAGAATTAATGATCTTAGCGAGAGCTGCTAATAAATATATTGATGTATCAAAACCATGGGAGCTCCTTAAAAACAATGAGTTAGATAAAGTGTCCCACGTTTTATATAATTTAGTTGAAACAATTAGATTTATAGCGGTTCATCTACAAGCATTTTTACCGGAATCTGCTGATAAAATATTTAAACAACTAAATATCGAAAAATCAGGATTTGAAAGTATTGTTGAATTCGGTTTGTATCCAGAACAAAAAATAGGTGAAGCATCACCGATTTTCGTCAGATATAAGATGGATGATAAATTGAATGAAATTTTAGGGAATTGAAATGAAAAAAATAATAAATTATTTTAAAAGCGAAAATTATCAGTTGAAAATAAAGCCTGAAGTGTTTCGAACAATTACGGTTGTTTTTTTCACACTAGTTTATAGTATTGGAGTGGCCTGGTTTTTAGAAGCATCTAAAATACCACTTTATACTAGCGGTATCCCGGGAGTGGCTCAATTAATTAGAGATTTTCTACATTATTTTATAGGAGTTAATATTGCTAATTATGAAAGAGTTATAGTTGGGGTATTGACTGTTTTATTGAACATTCCTATTTTAATTTTAGGATGGGTTGGGGTATCTAAAAAATTTGTTATATATTCATTGGTATCAGTTCTTATTCAAGCCGTAGTATTGGCATATATGCCAATTATTGATTTAGGACTAAGTGATACCTCATACGCTCTTACCTCCACTATATTAGGTGGTCTTTTAATTGGTATAGGAATTGGAGGTGCTTTAAGATATGGAACAAGCACTGGTGGTTTTGATATTGTTGCCCAATACGTTTCCTTTAAAAAAGGTAAATCAGTTGGGTTAATCACAATGTTAATGAATGTTGTTATCGGAGTTTTAGGTGGATTTATTACAAGTGGTCATATTTTTGATGAAAATGGAATTCCGATTGCTGCTGGAGTTGTTATTTCATATACAATTTTAAGATTATTAATATCAACTCTAATGACTGATAGACTCCATACATCATATCAATATACATCTGTTGAAATAATAACAAGTCATTCCGATGAAATTGTAAAAGATATTTTAGTTAATTTACATCGTGGGGTGACTTTAATGAATGTTGAAGGTGGATTTACAAAATCACCTAAAACATTAATTTTAGTTATTATTTCAAGCTACGAATTAAGCCATTTAAAACAAATTACTCATCGAATAGATCCTAACGCCTTTATGATAGTAAGACCAGCAAAACAAGTTATTGGTAATTTTGCTAAAAAGACGATTGCGTAAATTATAAGTTAACAAACTTAGTTACATCAGATAATGGTAATAATAACGGTTGCATATAACTACTAGCTGTTACTGAACTTACAACCGCTCTTAAATGAGGGAAGATAATTTGGACAGCTGGTAGATTCATAAATCTTTCAACTTTAACTTCATCAGATTTACTATCAAAAGTAAAAGTACCAACAACACTTACATTAAAATCAATTGGAAAAGGGTTATCTTTACTATTTAAAACTGAGAAGTTTAAAGTTAATTCATAGACATTATCTTCTATTTTCTCAATTAATTTAGTATAAATAGGGTTCATTTTAAAATTACCTTTTAAATTATTGTTGGTAACATTTAATTTTTTTAATTTAATTTGTGTATTTAATACTTTCATAATATTCACTTCCTAATCTTTTATACATCCTTATTTTATCATGCATTTAATGATAAACTGAAAATTATATTTAAAACACAATTAAATATATAAAACATAACGATTATATTAGACTTATTTGAGATAATTAAAAAATTAATTTAAATGATTTTATAGTATCGATTACTAATAAAGAAAGATGATTCATTGAATTATCGAAAATTAACTTAACAAAGTAAAAATTAGGCTTAAACTATTGACAAAATCATTCCTTTATTATAAGATAAAAAACGGTACGTTTTAAACTTATTAATCCACGATTGCCCTCGTATAATAAGTATAAGAGGAGATAACTATGAAAACATTCATGGCAAACAAACAAAACATTACAAGAAAATGGTATTTAATCGATGCTGAAGGTAAAACTTTAGGTCGTCTTGCAACAGAAGTTGCAACGATTTTACGTGGTAAACATAAACCAACCTACACCCCTCATGTAGATACTGGAGATTATGTTATTATCGTAAATGCTGAAAAAATAAACCTAACCGGTAAAAAATGGAGCGATAAATTATATTATCGACATTCAGGATATATGGGTGGTTTAAAAACTAGAACTGCGAAGGAACAAATTACTAAGCTTCCAACTTCATTAGTTGAAAAGGCAGTTAAAGGGATGTTACCTAGCAATAGCTTAGGTAGAGACATGTACCGTAAACTATACGTTTATGAAGGTCCTACTCATCCTCATGAAGCTCAAAAGCCAGAAAGATTAGAGGTATAAATTTATGAACAAAGATCTCGTACAATATTTAGGAACT
>JBBACV010000114.1:0-4594 GCA_041656835.1 Acholeplasmataceae bacterium
ACTCAATCACATGCTACCGGAACGGTACCCTGCGATTTAACCATAATTTTTACAGCTTTGGCATCGCTTACAGTAAGTTATGATGATGTAAAAGAAGATGTCCGATCCTTGAAAGACAGCATGGCTGAGGTACAGACCGGATTGCACGAAATAGCAACAACCATAAAGGTATGCGACGCCGCCGATCAAGGTAAAAAAGCCGCATGGACAGCAATAATTGCATTTGTATCAGGCGGACTTGGAATAACATTGATAAAATGGATATTGGATACATACTTAAATAATGTGATATAGGTGATATGCATGAAAAGACCAACCGCTAGACAATCTGCCTGGCAATGGCAAGAAAGAATAGGTGTCCGGGACCGGAAAACCTTGGACGGCGATCAGTCGTTGTTCTTCAACCGACTGATGGATCTTGGCGACCCGCTGGAAGATTACGATGCCGTCAATAAGAAGTATGTTGATGATGTTTTTGGAGACGGTGAGATAATAGTCGTGATCGGGTCTGTTGATGACATTGCCGATTTGGACCTAGATCCAGGAAGTATTGCTGGATCAGACGCAGACGCTGTAATGGCCGTTCACCTGGCAATGTATGACCACACTTTGATAGGGAGTGGTGGTGTTGATTTAACCGAGCATCTGGCCGCATATGATCATACTAATATTCACCCTAGTAATATCATCGACGGTGATACTGTAGACGTATCTGGCCGGGATACAGGAGACGTGCTCACTTGGAATGGAGCCATGTGGGTTCCTGCGCCGTCTTCCGGTGGGGTTGCTGGTGGAATACCAGATTTTGATGTCGCCGTAGTTCTGGAAGGAACTACAATAAAAGTAATCAATAATGAAGGTACCACACTTGATACTGGTGTACTTGGAACTGACGATACTGATTGTTTTGATACCGCTGTGGCAGCCTGCCCCCACAACGGGAAATTATATGTTGGCCCTGGAACATTTACCCTTGAAGCCAATAAAATATTTTATTTGAACGGCGGGAATGAAGGTAGTGCTGCAAACCCATTCTATTATGCAATTGGTATTTTAGATGGAAAAAATATCGACTTCTGTGGAGCAGGAGTGGGGTCTACAATTCTCAAAATGGCCAATGGACAGCATTATGAAGGTCATCATGCGGTTATGATTCTCAACAGGGCTCATTGGTGGGGCTACGGGGCAACCATGTTTGTTGTGTCCGATATGACCCTCGATGGTAACCGAGACAATCAAGATGAGTGGTATTATGATGGCGCTGGGCTGATCCTCACCGGCAGTATAGCCAGCAATTTTCGATTTCAACGTCTCTGGATCAAAGATAGCTTCGGATATGGCATATATTGTGGAAATAATGGCAGCGGCCCCGTGGCCGGGTTGGTTTTTAATGACATACGTGCCACAAATTGCTACAAATCAGCGATAATGACCGATACGGTATGCGGGTTACTCATAAACAATTGTCTGATTGAAGATAGCAATGCTGGTATTGAATGTGTCGGCAATCAGCCCGACTACTTGACTAGGTCCAGAGATTCAATTGTTATCTCAGATGTCATCTGCCACCGAGCTGGGATTACAATATGGACCGTAAACGACGTTACGATGAATAGTGTCTACATGGATTGCACAGGAGCCCCGTTACAGTATGGTTTGCTGATACACAGTGCCATCAGGGTGATGGTAAGTGCCAGTAAATTTATAAATAACACCAATTATAAGTACTCGACATTTATTGACGCGAATACTTATATGGATGATGGTCCTTGTCAGGTGTTTTTCAACAACTGCAACTTCGAGGGGTCTTACGCTTTTCGTATTCTTGGGGAAGCCGAAGTTATTATGCATGGCGGCCAGATCCAGGGATATAGATCTTGCGTTTACATGGTTGGCGAATATGAATCTCCCGTCGCTTGTAAACTCAGAATGAAAGGTGTTGAATTGTTGGCCTTACAACCTATTGGAGAAGATCCAGAGCCAACACTCTTACTTGATATCGCTTCCGGTGGATATGTTGAAATGGATCAATGTCATGCTCCAAAGGCTGGTTATTTCCAGCTTGCTGCTGGTGCTAATCATTTCATCCGTGACTCAACGGGAGTCGGGTTGGAGGGACACAATTCTCGGTGGAGAGTAGAAGAAGGAACTTATGTGGCTACCCCTGCAAGTACTTCTACAATAACAACTACTATTGATAGAGCCGGAGCTATCATTATCGGAACTCCGATTTGTTATCAGATTGCCGGAGTCAGGTACATGGGCATCGTTACGAATGTCACAATCAATACCATCACAATTGCCGGGGCACCTCTTACTGGTGACATTGAAAAACTATTCATTGGCGTTCCTGAGATGGTTGGGCAGGTTGATTATGTTATTCCTGGCGTATTTGCCACCATTGCAGAAGATGAGCTAATTAAGACTTATCAGAAATCTCATAGTGTCTGGAGAGGCCGCCCTGCATATCTGGTATGGATTGGTAACATTGTTCAGGTTCTTGATTCAACCGTGCAGCCCAAGATTAACGTGACTATTAATGGGAGTGCCGTTTCTACTGACAACGGTGGAGATGGAATTGCGGTTGGAGTAGTTCTTCAATCAACATCTGTGGGGATCGACCCCGCGACTTATAAGATTGAAAACGGTGATGTTATCGAGGTTACCACAACCCAGGGTGGTACTGGTGATGCGTCTGATCTTACGGCATTCTTGACGTTCATATCGGAGAGTTGAAAATGCTTATCCGTAGACATTTCGTACCGAGTGCGGGGGTACCAGGTAATTACCCCCCTGTATTGACCAGTTTTGTACCCGACTTAGCCAGTCCGCAGACCTCGGGTGCAACCATAAAATTTACCGCGAGTGCAACAGACGTTGAAAGTGATCCTATCGAGTACCGGTTCTATTTAGACGGTGTTCCTCAGACAGAGTTTTCATCAACCAATTATTGGGAATGGGTAACGGATGAAGATGACGTAGGTCCGCATACTGTTACTGTGTATGTCCGAGACAACAATCACAGTCCAACCGGAGACGATTCAGAAACTGTAGAATATACAGTTAATTCTGTTTATGGATATTATGCAGTATATCCACAGGCATTCGATGAGACCTATGTTAAAACCACTAACCGGTGGTTTGAGTTTGAAGGGTTTAGAGCAATTGATCCATCTCTTGCATTGGATGGTGGACGTTATCTAAATAGTTGGCTTACCAATGATGGATATATAGGTTCTCAGAGGCTTCACGTAGAGTTTACCAGTGCCAGAGTTGTAAAAAGAATTAGGTACTGCAATTCGCATCATGACGGTTACGAAACCAATGTGGGTGTCAAGGATTTCATTATCCAAGGAACCAACAATGCCGCTGCCTTTGCGAATCTCACATATGCTGATGATACCAACTGGACAACCATTCCCACCGACGTTTCGGCCATGGTTAAGCATCCAGAAGGCTACGATGGAGTGATCTGGAATACCATCAACCTTACAAATGATACCGCATATAAATATTATGCCATAAAATGTGCAAATAATCATGGCAATACACATTATATTGGTATCAGGCGATTGGAGTTCCAGATTCTTTCGGTGGATAACTTACCCCCAACTGTAACCAGTTTAACACCAAATTTAGCCAGCCCACAACCAGCCGGTGCAACAATTACCTTCACTGCCATTGGCTCAGATCCTGAAGGCGATGCTCTTCAATATCAGTTTTATGTTGACGGGGTCGCACAAACCGGATTCGGAAGCAATAGCTGGGCATGGGAAACAGATGCTGGTGATATTGCTGCGCACACTGTCAGCGTGAAAGTTAGGGATAACAATAACAATCCCTTTGGAGATGACACCGAAACCATCAACTACACCATTGTGGCACCACCTGAGTATGAGGCAGTATATCCACCTGCATATAATGAAACCTACATAAAAACTACAAATCGTTGGTTTGAGTTTGAAGGTTTCAGAGCGGTCGATCCAGCATTGTCACTCAGCGGAGGACGTTATCTAAATAGTTGGCTCACGGAAAATGGACATACCGGATCTCAGAGATTCCATGTTGAATTTGCGTCAGCACAGGTGATTAAAAGAATCGAATACTGCAATTCACACCACGATGGCTACGAAACAGATGCCGGTGTCAAGGACTTTACAATACAGGGATCAAATAGTGCGACTGCATTTGCAAATTTGACCTATGCTGACAATACTGATTGGACTGATATCACAGCCAGTATATCTTCTATGACCCAACACACTGAAGGCTACGACGGGGTCATATGGCGTACAATCGAATTAACAAATGATGTGGCATATAAATATTACGCAATAAAATGCGCAAATAATCACGGGGATGGCAATAACATAGGACTCAGGAGGGTTGTATTCAAGAAATTGGTCTAAGTTGCAGAAATATTGGAAAAAAGTTTACCCCTTCTTCGGGGGTAAACACTTCAACTCGAACTCTTCTCCCAGGTCCAAAGTGTCCAGGAGTTCTTCAGCCAGCTCCTCGTCGGGTCCGGTGATGGTTAACGTGGCCTTGTATCTCCCAAGACCATTTTCATAGAGACCCTGGCACTTGACCTCGA
>JBBACV010000115.1:0-4587 GCA_041656835.1 Acholeplasmataceae bacterium
ACAAACACAGAATACTATCAAAGTATGCTGAAATAAGCATGCCCTGGCAGGAGCCATCAGACTGGAGTGATAAAATCGCTCCAGGTGCCAAAGCACAAAGGCAGGATGCCTGGAACATGGGCGCTGCAGCAGGCGGCGCAACTGGAGCAATTTTGGGCGCCGGTACTGGACTGGGGCTTGGTTATGCTGCAGGTGCATCACCGGCAGGAAGGCTTACCGCAACGCTGGTACTTGCGGCGTTAATGGGCGGCGCTGGTGCACTGGGCGCCGGTGGTTTTGCACGTGAAGTAGTCAGAGAAGGTCAATATACAAAATAAGGAGCTATTATGAGCACATTAAAGGAAATCAAAAGGATCCAGAAACTCGCGGCGGGTGAGGCTACAATGGAAGACATTGATGCCCAGAATGCCAAACCCATTCAACACACAACCAATGCACAGCGCAATGCGGCGCAGCCCTCAAAACTGCAGCAGCTCATTGACGCCGTATCATCCAAGCGCGGAATCTCCACAGGAGTGGGCGCTGGTGTTGGCGGCGCAACAGGATACTCCGTAGGTGCTGCGACAGGTATGAGTCCAAAGGCCAAGATGCTTGCCACCATATTAGGTGCGGCTGCAGGCGGAACTGCAGGCAACTTGTTTGCGAAGCAGTCGGCTCAGGACGGTCCCAGATCACCCAAAGGTGTTGCGGATGCAGAAGCAGCTGAACGTGAAGCGGCAGCAGCAAAAGAAAAAGCTGTTACAAGCCAGTTTGGGTACGAGGGGCGCAGCAACCCGTTAAAAGGTGCACTCGATGTAAAACCACAGTCCAAGCTCCAGCAGTTGCTTGCGGCAATACAAAACGTTGATAAAACAAGGGCGGCATACGCAGGAGGCGGTGCGGCACTTGGTGCAGGCGCAGGCGTTGGCGGCGCAGCACTTATGGGCGGCTCAAGCAAAGCCAAGATACTTGCCGGCATACTCGGCGGCTTGGGTGGCGGTGCGGCAGGATACAAGTACGGTCCTGAGGCTGCAGGTAAACTGCAGGGATTACTCAAAGGATCAAGCCCTGATCAGGATGCTTTTGCGAAGCAGTTCGGATGGGAAGCACGAAGCAATCCGCTTAAAGGAATCCTCGGTAATAAGTAACCAATTAGATCTCCTTTCTGGTTGGCCCCGGTTTTAGCAGCAATGTTGAAGCCGGGGTTTTCACTTCCAAGCTCAAATTTTCCGCCTGGGCGGAATTTTCTATTTAGGTAAACCAACTCTCCAAAATGTGAACTTGCCTATCTTGCAATGCGCTTCCGGCGGCTGTAATTTAAGTCCCAGAACCTGAAACACAATAAAGGGGCTTTAAATGGATAACACGCCAAACTCTTCGGTGGCCAATTTTATAAAAGACCAATATCTCAATCCGGACGTTAACCAGAAGAACATTGGCGTTAATTCAGCCAGAATAAATAAGGATGTGATGCTGAACGCATCCAAGGCCGTGCTGGATATATCCAAGGGGGCTGCAGAGCCTTCGTCCAGGGACTCAATGGAGTTCCAGCGTGTTTACGGCCCAGCAGAATATCTGGCCGAGCACATACTGCGCGATGGCGGCCGGGTAGCCAGAGACCTTTTATGGAAAGTAACCAACCGCCGCGGACTTGACTCCATTCCTTCAGGTATATTCAACGAGCATTCCGACAATGTATTCAACAACTCCAAGCTGGCGCAGTATATAGAGGGCTCCAGTATGTGGGAATCACTGGATAACAACACCAAACTCACACGCATAGGCGAGGGCGGCATAGGAGACCCGCAGGTGGCGCCGGACGAGATGCGCACCGTGCAGCCCAGCTTTATGGGCTATGTGGATCCGGTCAGATCGCCCGAATGCTATTCAGAGGACACAGAGGTCTATACCGAGAACGGCTGGAAGTTGTTTGCAGATCTTTCCACAGAAGATAAACTGGCCTGCAAGGTAGACGGCAAACTTGAGTACCACGTACCCAAACAGATAGTGTGCTATGATTATACCGGCGCTATGGTATGTGGTAAAAACGACGTATACATAGACTTTATGGTTACGCCAGAGCATCGCATGAGCGTAAAGTACCACGCATCCGACTTTGAGATACAGGAGGCCAAGTACATATTCTGCACTGATATGGTGCCAACACTGCATCACGATCGCAATGTGCGGCAGTGCTACCTCAACATAGGGCTGGACAGCCATTTTGATCTGGCGTTAAAAGCAGAACACATTACATGGCCGAACTACAAGGGCAAGGTTTACTGCGCGACGGTACCTGGTGGACTTATGTACGTACGCCGCAATGAGTGCCAAGGCTTCTGGTGCGGTAATAGTACACGCATAGGCCTGGATATATTCATGGCCAAGAACACCAAGAAGGGCTCCGACGGCAGGCTTTACACACAGATGCTTAACAGCCGCACCGGTAAGTTCGATGAAGTGGACTCTGTTACGGCCGCGAGCAAGAATATCGGTACAATAGAGTATATGAACCCGGTTAATAAGCCATCAGAGCTCACGGACATGGATTGGGAGGCATACAGCCCTGAGGCAGCCACTAAACTGCAAGCCGCAGGCATAGCCCCCAAACAGGCTGAACTGATGCTGGCCTCCAAAGACCCTAAGGTGGCATCATATATAATGGATGCCCGCAACCGCTATGTTCCAGTGCCCGGGGGCAAGACCGGTATACACATAATAAAGCGCTCGGATGTGGATTACTGGCTGCCCAACCCGGATGACAGCTATAGCGCTGGCTCCAACCTTGTGCCCATGCTTTCGGCAATAAAGGGCATGCGGCTTCTAATGGGTTCCAAGTATTTTTCAATACATGGCGACGAATGGGTATACATACTAAGGGCAGATGGCGAAGTCCATGCCGGGCCGGTTAAGGACTATATATGGAAGGACGGCGACCAGACATATTCTATCATGCCATCATTGGAAGAAGAGATGGTGCAGGTTAGGGGTGTTTCAGCTCACCAGACCGAGGACGCCCTATGCAGGCTCCATCTATCTGGAGGTGTGGATCTCAAGCTTACTGCTGGGCACTCATGTGTCCGTTTGTCTGAAGATGGACGTAAACTGGAAGAAGTACAGACAATAGACCTACGCAAGGGCGATCTTATACCCTGCACCGGCGCATTTCCAGGGTATATACCTATTTACAATATTCAGACCGTGTCTGTAGCCAATGCCTGGCTAAGGGGCTATTGCTCAGTTGCAGGCAGAGTACGTGCAGATGGGGTGGTAAATATTTATACATACGGAGCAGCCCGCGAACATAAGGTGTTCAAAGTGCTGGATGGCATGATGATACTTGCCAATGACCTTGAGGTTAACGGCATTGCTGCAGGGCTGCAGGTAAATAGCCATAAAGCCAGAGAGACCGTGGCGACGTACTGTGGACAGGATCTGGATCAGATGCTTAAGGGTGTTCTGTTCGGATCACAACAGTCCAAGCAGGGATTTATAACCGGCTTGCTGGATGCCAACCTTGGACTCACCACATGGGAATGCAAGGGTCACCTTTATGCCAAACTTGGTTTTTATTCAGAAGAATTCCGTAATATGGTGGCGGTAATAGCAGGTTCCTGCGGAATAAAGGCTGTGCTGCTCGAAACCTGCAGTGAGTACTGTGTGTACCTCGACGTCTCTTCAGTACGGACGATGATGGTTGACCCCATGCCCAAGATAAAGCACGGAGATGCACCTGATATAAGCATTGAGATGCCAGACCCAGCTGGTTCAGGGCGATCAGTGCAGTACCGCAGGGTGCTGGATGTAGAGATACTGGGCCCAACACCAGAGACCGTATACGACCTGGATACGGGCAATAACCTGTTCCTGTGTTCCATAGGGGTATTTGTGCACAACTCGCAATCTTTACCGTTGTTAAATCGTGAAGCGCCGATGGTACAATCACTGGATACCACAAGTGGCAGGGCTATGGAAGATATAGTGGGCAGTTCGCTGGGTACCGTTAAATCAGAAGGCCATGGTATAATCCAATCCATAACACCAGACGATATGTCGGTGAAGTACCAGGACGGCACGATAAAAACATATAACCTTTACAATAACTTTCCGGCCAACCAGAAGGGCTACATCCAAAGCTATACGGAGCTTAAACCAGGCGCTGTGGTAAAACCGGGGCAAATACTGTCTTATTCTAACTACACGAATAAGGACGGACTGGCGGCTGGCGGCACCAACCTGCGCACTGCGTATATGTCCTACTATGGCAAGAACTACGAGGATGCCGTAGTGGTATCAGAATCGGCGGCCAAGAAACTTACCTCTGAAATACTTTATAAGAACGGGCTGGAGAAGGATAAATCCATTCATTCGGGTAAAGCCCTCTACTCGTCATGGCGCCCGGGCAGATTTAAAAAGGAACAGCTGGAGACCATCGGGGACGACGGCGTTGTTAAGCCCGGCACTATACTGCATAAGGGTGACCCTATGATACTGGCAGTACGTGAGAACCTGCCGTCACCCGGGACTATGGGCAAGCGCGTACTTATGGATATGGCTGAAACATGGGAGCACGACTCGCCGGGGCAGGTGGTGGACGTCATAGTAGGG
>JBBACV010000116.1:0-4556 GCA_041656835.1 Acholeplasmataceae bacterium
TGAAGACTCTTCGTGGTAACCCTGTAAATCTAGAGCACATACGTTGGAATATATCGCCGGGTACTCTTTGTTCGAATGTCAGGTACGCTACATGCCTTTGGGCTACTGCCTGTGCGCATGCCAGCTGTACTGCAAGAGTTGTTTTACCACCGCCAGTGGGACCAAGCACACCCCAGATATCGCCGAGCCTGCCGCCGCCGAATGATATATCATCCCAGAAGCTTATGCCCAGCGGTATCCGCTCGTCGGCTATAAGGTATCTTTCCGGATTGAGCAGCGGCCTGTCGAATACTTGTTTGCGCCGTACATTGATAGTCCTTATGTCAGCTTTAATGCTGCTAAGTGCCCCATGTATCTCATCAACGTCAGGCGGCAGGGCATTGAGTTTATCCAGCCATTTCTGATTCATATTGTTTTTGAGCGCGGTCTCCAGGTAGACCAGCCCCTCTTCGTATTTAACGTCGTCGGCTGTAAAGCCTCTTGCACGTTTACAGAAGTCAAGCGCATATTTTATACGCTCTATTGGTATGTCCCTGTTCTGTGAACAATACTGGCTAAACTCGGCAGCCAGCATACTTACACTGGGGATCTTTCGCAGCACACCATACGTGTTCTGCATTATCTCCCACAACACATTATACGGCGTATCCAGATCACTGAAGACCTGTGCGCCTTCCATTTCCTTCTTATACGCAAGCATGAACAGTTTGCTGTGTTTGTACATAGCCATAAGAAGAAAGTCGCAAAGTGCGGTACTGCTGTCCATCATACCAACCCCCCTACTTTGATCGCATACTTCAATGCCACCTGTGTTTTCAAAACATCTGGCCAGCATTTAAAGTACTCCAACGCATCTTCGCGGTAGGGTGCGGCATACTGCGGACAGTCGATAGCCCTGAGCAGCAGATAGACGGCAGCAGGATGAAACTCACATACACCCAGCGTAATCGGTATCGATGCGCCCTGTGTAAGCGTGCGATGCATTACCGTATGGGTATTGGTCAGCCGTTCAGCGAACAGCCGCACCTCTTCCTGGTATGCATCTTTAAATTTTTTAATCATGGTGGGCGATGTTTGCACATTCTTGAATAATGCCTTGCCGCCCATGCTGCGGAGCAGGAATCTGAAATAGCCATAGGGATTAAAGCTGTGTGCTTCTTCAAGCAGCCTTGCCATTTCTGCGCAAGGCCAGCACCATACTGGCGCACTGCTGCCGAATATATCTGTGGCTGCTTTTTCCACCTCTATGGTCTTAGGATCATTTTTCATAAACAACCTCCCAACCATTTCCTCTATATTCTTTTACGCGTGCAGCCGATTTCCGTGCTGCGCGTTCACAGAATGTATCCGTGAAGTCATAGAGGATACCACATTCTTTTCCTTCGGCCAACCTTGATAGTCTACCAGGTATCTGGCTGCTGCTTATCGGGCTGGAACCTGCATCTGCACGTATAAGATGGGACAACGATGCAAAGTCTACGCCCTCTTTCCAGACACCTGTCGATATCACACGCTTAAGCGTGCCCTTACGGAACGCCGCTGTGGCTTTGTCGATGGCTTTCTGGTTAAGCTTGTACTTTGAAAAATCAGGCTTACGCTTGTACTTCTCAAAAGACTTCTTAAGATTGTCCTCGTTGAACGTACCGCTGTACATTACCAGATATCCAGGCAGGTGCTGATGCAGGGCAACCGCGTGTTCCAGCGTATTGACCATTATCAGTATCTGCTCATCAGGACATGCCAAACGTATATCGCGTGCTTTTACTGCAATCGCTCTATTACGGTCGTGGTTCTGCCAATACGCATATCGTTCATAAATCCACGAAGGCATACTGCGTGCGCGTTCTACACCAGCGTCCTTTTGTCCCAGCCATGAAAAGCCACCGTTGTCCAGCATCTTTACCTGTATGGGCGTTACGTTGCCTGCCTTTACAGCAGCCTCGTAACCAACCTTTATCAGTACTGGGCCAAACAGTGCCTCTATAGTTCTCTCAGCATTGTCTCCTCGTACCGGCGTGGCTGTGAAACCATACTTCCTACTCTTGTGGAATTTAGCAAGCACCTTGCCCACGTCATTGTCGCCAACACCATGTGCTTCATCGTATAACAAAATATCCACCTCTGCAGGATCTATGTTCTTCAACGACGCCTCGGTAACACATATTACACGTTTGCCATTCAGGTCGCGTACGCCGCCACACAGCATTCCTACCTTGTTGAACAGATCTTTACGGATGTCCGTGTACAGCTGGGTAATAACCGAGCGTCTGCGGGTTACTATCAGTATGGTATATTTTTCGCACAGGATACGACAAAGCTGTTTTATAACAAACGATTTACCGAAGCCTGTGGCTGCATTGACTATGCCCCCCTGGCTAGACAGCACCGACGCTATTACTTTGGCTTGTGGCCCTCTTAACGTTTCCAGTTTTGTAAAATCCGCTTTCAGCATGCCGACGTGTTTTACACGCTTATCCACTTCGGTGTACTTTACACCATTGCGGTCAAGGTACGCTTTGAATCTGAATGTAAGGCCGGACATGAACACTACTCTTGTTGCATCATTTACATCCGGCGTGAACAGGGATACTTCTTCCTGCGTATATTCCGAATGTCTGTACTTGCGTCCAGTTTCCTTAGCATACTCCCTTGCGGCTTTCTGCTCCTCTGGCGTTGTCCGCCTGCGCTTTGTGAACTCCAAAGGCTCAGCAAGGAAGGGATCCCAGTTATCTACTACCGTAAAACCATCCAGCAGTGTAAGTGCTACCTTAAGCCCCTCTGGTTTTAGAATTGGATCTTTGTGTCGCTGCATCTTTCGAATGCCTCCTCGTGTGTCGGCAGCAGGATTATCGCCCCGCGTGCCCTTGCATTTGTTGAGAGCGTCTCAAACATTGCTGCCAGCACACCTATGTTTTCCTCGGTAAGGAATACCGAAGGTTCATCAAACATATAGATGCCGGTATCTATGGACGCTATTTCCGCCAATGCTATCTGAAGGCATCCTGATGCCAGGCTGAGTTCACCGCCAGAAAGCTTATCAATAGATGCTTTCATGCCATCTTTTTCAAACATGAACTGACGATTATCCGTTATGTTGAGGCTGAATGGCAGATCGTATATTTCACACATTTCCTGCAGTTTTGCAGACAATCTTGCCAGCTTTGACCGCATCAGTCTAGCTGGCACGTTATCTTTGTGACAACCGCGCCTTATGTTGATGAGTCTATCCCGCAGTCCCTCATAAACTGCTGCCTGCTTTACCGCAGATATATTCGACGCTGAGCGCGCTTTGAACTGCTTGGCCGCTTCCTCGAGTCGCGCTTTTTCACGCACCAGCTGAGTGTACGCGTCATCGGCTGCTTCGTACCTTGTTCTGGCCTCTGCTTCCGATATCTGGCCTGCCGGCATAACCGCGGTCTTTTCTAATGTGTCCAGGTCCTGTTTAAGTTTTACTATTGATACATCCGTACTGGTATTCATTACTGCAGCCTGTTTTGACTCTGTTTCCATATCACGGAGCAGTGTTGCAGCAATGCGGTGTGCTGCTTCCGGCTTGCTTTCTGCAATGCTTTTGAGCGTGCTTGTTGTTGTAGCTATACTGCGAACAAGTACTTCGTTGGTTCTTTCTAGTGCATCAACCGAGCCGTCTACTGCTTTGCACAGCAGTGCCCTTTTTGCTGCCCCATATGCCTCTACGTCGTTTATTTTGGTGGCGCATAACTCACACACGCCTGTTTCGCTCTCGTCGGCTACAAGCGTGCTATGGTGTAAATTACGCAGCACATCTTGATTCTGCGCCAGCTGGACTTCCAGATTTCCCTGTTCGTGCTTTACAGCCGCCTGCCACTCAAGCGTCTTTTTAAGATCTGCCAGTTTTGTGGTCAGAGCTTCACTCTGCTGCTCGACTTCTGCCGCACGCTTAACCGCTGCTTCTTTTGTTGCAGTACAGGTTGCGAGCCCTTTTCTTAATTCTTCGCGCTTTGCACTCTTTTCCTCGCTGGTCATTTTGCCTGCATTGTTCTTGGCCTGCATGTATTCATCTGCAGCCGCTGCTTTGTCTGTACCAGCTGCTATTATCTGCTCTTCCAGTACTTTCAGCGATTTAAGCATTGCCGCATAGTCGGCTATTGCCTGCTTTTGTGAAAAATCAGCAGGTACCGCTATTGTTGGAATTGTAAGTTGCATTTCCTGCAGCTCTTTACGGAGTTTATCAAAGCGCTCCAAACCGTATAGTTGTGAGAAGAACGAATACATGTCGTTTGTATCAGCGGACAGCAGCCATGCCAATTCACCCTGCCTGGACCACATGAAGCGGAACAGCAGGTTTACCGGCAGCCCGAAGTGTCCCTCCAGATACTCGTTTACCTTCTTTCTGCCTATGATACTCTCAGCGCCTAGTGTAAGGACATCCTTCACCTTTGTATCGTTGGTGAAATGCCTGCGCACTGTTATTTTGTTATTGCTGCTGTCGGCGTACAGTTCCAGTTCCACATAACCAAGTTCCATCGTATCGTTGCTCTGCAGATCTGACTGTGATCCCCATATTGGATCAACCA
>JBBACV010000117.1:0-4553 GCA_041656835.1 Acholeplasmataceae bacterium
GCGATGGGTTCTATGATGAATGTTGGGTTTGAAAAAGTATATTTAATGCAAAACAGTTCAAACAGAGAAGTTTCTGAAGTTATGGCTACATATATTTATCGTGTATCATTCATTACCGCAAATGATTATAGTTTAGGAACAGCGATTGGTTTATTTAATTCAGTAATTAATATAGTCTTATTGATTAGTGCTAACTTTATTTCAAAGAAAATAACTAATGAAAGTTTATGGTAGGTAATTAATATGCATTTTGATAAAAAAGATCATTTATTTAATTGGTCAATTAATTTAACTTTAATTTTACTATCTTCAATCATTTTAATACCTCTAATTTTTATCATCTCTAATTCATTAAGTGGAATTAATGATGTTTATTATGGAAAAGTATTTTTAATTCCTAAAAATATTACTTTTAAGGCTTATCAAATGGTTTTAATGAACAGCAAAATACTAACTGGATTTAAAAATACGATACTATATACTTTAATTGGAACTTTAATAAGTTTATCAATGACTCTAACAGCTGGTTACGCTTTATCTAGAGATGATTTACCTTTCAAAAGATATATTAATATTTTCTTTATCTTAACAATGTTTATTAGTGGGGGAATGATCCCCACATACTTAGTTGTTGAGAAATTAGGTTTAATAGATAATTTCTTTGGCTTTATTTTACCGGGAGCATTATCGGTATGGAATGTTTTAGTAGTTAGAACGTTTTTCAAAATTTCAATCCCCAGTGATATTGAAGATGCTGCTCAAATAGATGGTTGTAGTGATTTTAAGTTATTCTTAAAAATTGTTTTACCAATGAGTAAGCCAATAATTGCAATTATGATTTTATATTATGCGGTTGGTTATTGGAATTCTTACTTTAATTCGTTACTTTATTTAAATAGTAGTAACTTATTTCCGCTTCAAAGAGTACTATCAGATTTATTAATAACTTCCGACCCTTCAAACTGGGGTGTTGGTGGAGGCCTTGAAGAGCAAGGTAGGATGTTAAAATCATTACAATACACAACTATAATTATTTCAAGTTTACCTATGATAGCCCTTTACCCTTTTGTGCAAAAACATTTTGTAAAAGGCGCTTTAATGGGTTCAATAAAAGGATAGGAGAAAAAAGATGAAACATATTTTTAAATTGATGCTAGCGATAATTTCTTTATTTATCTTAGTGTCTTGTAAAACCAATAATAATCTTTATGATGAAGATAATTTTTTGGAAACCGGAGATAAAATTGTAAAGGAAAAAATAACTTTAAAGTTTTTTGCACCATTACATCCCCTTCATCATCCAGATGGATATAATGCGATGAGATTATTTCAAAAAATGGAAGAAATTACAAATATTCATATCGAATGGGATTATGGCCCCACTCAAACCTACGCTGAGAAAAAGGCTATAGCTATTAAAAATATAAAAGAATATGATGGATATTTTTTATGGAATACTCTAAAGGATCAAATAAATTTAGCACAGTATGATGCAATTAGGCCAATTGATGATCTAATAGATAAATATATGCCTAATTATAAAGAGATTCTAGAAAACAATCCTGAATTGATTAAACTTGCTAAACTTCCAAACGGAAAAATGTATTCACCTGTAGCAATTAATGATACTCCTAGAGATCAAACATTTAAACAATTTATAAATCAAAAGTGGTTGGATAATTTAAATCTTGAGATGCCTGAAACAATTGATGAGTATTATGATGTTTTGAAAGCATTTAAAAATAACGATCCAAACTTAAATGGTATTAACGATGAGATACCATTATCATCAACTAGATTAGGAAATTTATCTAGTTTTATTATGAGTTCTTTTGGATATGTTTCAACAGGAATTGAATTAAATAACAATAATGAAATTACTTATGTACCCACTACAAATAATTATAAAGAATATTTAAAGTTCATGATAAAACTTTATGAAGAGGGATTGTTAGATAATTCTTACTTTACAATGAATCAGTCTGATCTAACAGCCAAAGGAAATAGAGTAGGAAGTTTTGATGGAGCCGCTGCTTATTTAGTAGTTAGCGAGAAATATGATGATGATTATACAGCTATTCCACCTCTAACATCTGATATTAACCCTAACAAAGTATGGCTAGGGTTTCATTCAAACTCACCACAAACTTTTATGATTCCATCTCATACACCTTATTACCGAGAGATTGCTCGGTGGATTGATTTTTTATATAGTGAAAAAGGAAGACAGCTACAAGCTTTTGGTGAAGAAGGAAAAGATTGGCAATGGGATGATGAAAATCAATCTTCCTTCACTTTTAATGTCCCAAAAGGAATGAACATTGAAAGTTATAGAGGTAGATTAACCCCAAGTGTTGGTTTAGGGATTGTAACTTATTTTGACAAAGATTTTGTTCTAAAAGAAAACAATAAAATAATTAATAATATCAACAATGCTGTTGAAAATGCTGGGTATTTAGATTATCTTAAAATTCCAATGCCGGTATTAAACTTCACTGATTCAGAAAACACAGAACTTGCGATTATCCAAACCGATTTAGATATATATCTAGATTCGTTTGAAGAACGTATCATCTCCGGAAAAAGTGAATTTAATGATGATATATGGGAGGAACACTTAAGTAGATTAAACCGTTTAAAAATAAGTAGATTAATTGAAATTTATAACGATGCTTTAAATAGATATAATAATAGTTAGGAGGAAACTATGAAAAGAAAATTTATTTTTATATTATCATTTCTTGTGATAATGATAGGAGGGGTTTATATTAACAACACTAATAATAAGTTACGTACAATTGATTTGAGAAAAAAATTATTAAATGAAACTTTTCAAATTGATGGCAATAATAATGATTTAAACAATTCACCAGGTTTAAGTAATCCATTTGTTGTTGGAGTTGATAAAGAAAAGTTTAATAATGAAAACTTATATAACCCAGAAAATGAAGTAACCCATGTAGTAAAAGGGGTTGATTATGGGATGGATGGTGAAAACTCATCTGATGACACTTTAGCTTTTTACAATGCTTTAGAGTACATAAAAACTTTAGATGGAGAGTTTACTAAACTAGTTTTACCAAGTGGTAACCTAGATTTTATTCAAGGTATGCATCCAGAAAATCCAGCTTATGGAATCATTATCAAAGATATTGATAATCTTTTAATTGAAGGAGATAATACTACTATTTATTTCCACGGGGAATTTTTAGGTGTTTTAATCGAAAACAGCAAGAATATTTACTTACGTGAAGTTAACTTTGATTGGGGCATCACTCCATTTTCAATGGGAACTATTATTGAAAATGATGGACAAGTTTTTAAAGTAAAAGTTCATGATGGATACAATGTAGATGAAAATACTATTGTAAAAGGATTTTTAGAATACGATAAAAATGCTTATATTCCTAGAGTTAAAGGAAATGATATTTATGGCGATGTTAAAAAAGTAAAATATTTAGGGGATAACACTTTAGAGATTAGTTTTAATAATAAACATCAAGTTGCTCCTGAAAACACTTTAGTAGTTTTAAGACATTTTATTTATGAATATGATTTAATATTTGTAACTAATTCTAAAAATACTTATTTTGAAAACATTAATGTCTATACGTCACTAGGAATGGGAGTTAGAGCTTATACTTCGGAAAATCTATACTTTAATCGTTTTAACACCCCATTAAAACCTGGAACAGATCGTTTAATGACAACTACTGCTGATGCTATTCATACAATCGATGTCAAAGGTGATTTAAAGGTCACTAACTCATTATTTGAAAACAATGGAGATGACGCTTTAAATACTCATGGAGCCTATTTAAAAATTTATAATTTAGTTAACAATAAAACTTTTAGAGCGTCTAATCCAAGGGGTTATAATTTCATGCCGAATATAGGCGATAAAATTGAAATAAATGACGAATTCGAAATGGGAGTAGTTCAAACTTTAACTGTTGAAAATGCTGTTGAAGTTAGTAATGGATATGAAATAACTGTTACTGAAGAACTTTCATCCGATGTCTTGGTTGGTGCGTTAGTTGGTAATATTACTAGAACAGCTAAACTATATTTTGGTAATAACATTGTTAGAAACAAACGTTCTAGAGGTATTTTAATTCAAACTAGAGATGTAGTTGTAGAAAACAATTTATTTGCTAATATCCAAGATGCAGGAATTTTAATCATTTCTGATTCTAACGATTGGTATGAATCAATTAATTCTGAAAATGTTTTAATAAAAAATAACAAGTTTTTAAAAAATAATTATGGATTAGGCGGTTCTCCCGGTGATATTACTATCTTAAGCTTTGGAAAAAATAATAATTTAAATCCTGCTGGAACTCAAAAAGATATTACTATTGAAAATAATTTTATAGCCAATAGTGCTAACTCAGGAATAGGTATTAGCTCTGCTGAAGATGTAGTGGTTAAAAATAACTGGATCAGTAATGTAGCACTATTGCCTAAAATTAATACTTATAATTCTGCGTTTTATATTACTAATAGTTCTGATTTATCTTTCATCAGCAATCTTGTCGAAGGTAATTCTAATC
>JBBACV010000118.1:0-4552 GCA_041656835.1 Acholeplasmataceae bacterium
GCTGGATCTGGTCTGAATTCGAATTTCCTGAGCATAATACACTCCCTAGGTTGTTTGAATTAAATAGACATTTGGAATGCTTGTTTTTCAAATTGGAACACAGCCTGAGCAACCAAGGCTAAAAAAGCGTTGGCGCCAGCAGATTACTCCACCGGCGGCCAATGCTTTTGTGTGTTTGCCGTTTTAGAACCATCCTGGATTAGCAAACACCACGAGTAGAAACAGCATTAGACTCAGGAACATCAGCGCCAAGCACAGTTGTATCTCATCCAGATCCGGCTCATATACTTCTTTGTCTTTGTGATGCACTACGGTTATGCACCATTCAATATATGTACGTTGTTTTTCACTTTCATCCTCCATAGTCATCCGCGCCATTCTTTAGGCTGTATGTCTACCACTTCTGGGAGATATGCCCAACCATATACTATATACGATACACCATCAGCGCCCCACCTGAGTCTGGTTTTGAAGCCACTGCTGTGTATTAGGGTACGCATGTCGTCTGTCATGCTCTCTATGTACACAATATACCTATCGCCCAGTATTGCAGCAGCAGCGCATCTTCGTAGTATACTGCGAACTGCTGCCGCATCATGCTCACTGGTATGCTGAACTTTATATGCTATGTACGACTGCCTGGCAGAGCCCACATCATACCAATCGTATTGGTCGTTGAATTCGTCTTTGGTCATCTCGCCCGCATGTTTATTCATATACATCCTTTTTATTTTTACAGAACGGGCACTGCACTGTACGCCACGCTATATGTATGCCGTCCGCTGTGTCCATTGTTTGTCTGGCGCACACTATCGGGGTGCCTTTATATCCACAGCTGCTGCACAATATCCAGCCGTTGGTCTGCACGGCCTTTAGTGCTTTATAACACTCGGCTGCCAGGGCTTCCTCCAAGTTTGTGTTACGGGAGAGAACTTCTGAGTAACGCATAGCCACTGTATCGGCGTGTTCTTCAATTGTTATTTCTATTTTTATCATACGGCCTCCTAGGTTAAACCTACTGTCACTTATCGCCCCACACGTTGAAACCCCGCTCCGCAAACCACTTTGTTATTGCGAAGTGGTCTTTGGCCCCCATTCCACAATGTACATTGAAGTTGGCGGTAGAATATTCAATACGCTCTGCATCAGTCATGCTGGACAGCTTGCGCTTACCTACTCCGGAGAGAAATGCAGTTTTGGTCTGTGCTGCACAGACCTCCTCCTTAGTGCGTACCAGACCAGCCCCCTCACATAATTTGCACGGAAAGGACATATGTTCTCGATCATCAAATATTTTACCTTTACCGTCGCAGCTCTGACATTTATATTTTTCTTTGCACTCCGGACATACAAACTTCATACCTGCATGATTATAGTAGTAATCATCTCTAGCGCTACATTTCACCGTTTCTCCGCAGATGGTACACACTACAGTTGATTCGCTCATCATAACTCCTTGTTTTATTTCGTCTTGATGTGAGTCACCAGATCCAGCCAGCATATTCTGATGGTCAAGTTTAATGTACAATTCGCTTATTTCTACTCCTGTTTTATATTGCTCAATAACTTCCATATCCTATGACTATAACGTTCTCACCAGCCCTTTCCTCACAATCAAATGTGTTCGCTGCATCATCATCGGTTATGGTGTGGGCCCATGGGTGTATGTTTATCTCCCTGGGCACGCCGCCGCCATTGAAGCCATCCAGGATCATTATCTCCATATCATCTGGAAACTCTGACAGTTGTTCACGAAGTTCTGCTATGGTCATAATACCCTTTCTTTTATGTATTCAGGTTGCTCTGTGAATATTGGTATATCGAAGTCCGGCAGCCACTGGTTGCGCGTGACCACTATGCCTTTAGACATTTTCAATACCGGTCGCTTTACTATGCATATGCCGCGGCGCTGCCAGACTGGAAGATTATTCCAGTTCTGCCCTTTGGCAAAGCACAGGTCATGCAGTGCCACGCTGTCCTTGTTCTGCAGCTGCTTGTGGCTGTACAGGCTTCTGGCCAACATCTGCAGGCTGTTACGTGAAGCGTCCTGCTGCCGCCATATGAGGTTATTTGCTACCTCATACTCAGGCAGCACCCATGCACGTGCATCGAATACCGCTGGATGCCTGAAGGTGTCAAGTGCATGCCATTCCGGCACATGTTTATGCATCCTGTTGTTGAAGGCCATGGTAGCTGTTGCCGCAGCCATGGATACAACCTTGTTAAGCCGCTTGCCGAACCAAGGCTGGGTATCCAGCTCCTGGTCGTCTCGCACCACAACGGTGATCTCATCGCTCTGTACATATGCCAGCTGTGCCCCAGCTATTTCGATGCAGAGCGTCTGCGCTGTTTCAACCATGGTCAGCATGAGCGCTTCATCAAATGGCTTTTTACAGCCCCACCTGCGAACCAGCGTATGGAAGCCGCGGCCGTCCACACGTATCATCATCGGCAGCCTGCGGGGCAGTACCTGGTCATAGCAGGCTTCGTAGCCCTTCATCCTGTCGCCGAGCGAATCTTTTGTCTGCACTATTTCAATATCCTTTCCACTGTTATTTCCTTGCCGCACTTTGGGCAATCCATTAATACCTTAAGGAGCTCATCCGGCACCAATGTGGCCCGCTTTACTTTACATGAACCTTTATATCCACAGATACAGCCGTAATCCGGTGTAATCCTCTTGTTGGTCACTGCAATATGCATCATCTGGTCGGCCGCGTCCCTGGCCTTCTGCACGCCGGCCGCACCTCGATCCAGCAGCGCCAGGACCAATGAGCCTGCGGCAAGCAGTCTGTCTTCCAAGCGTATGCAGCCGTCGGTCTTGCGCTTCTCCCACAACTGCTTTGTTACAGCTGTGTTGGTGGTGAAGTCTGCTGGTGCATCATCGTTGAGCAGTCTGGACAAATCTTCAAGCACCTCATGGAACGTGTTGTTCCGGATCCTCTCTAACGTGTCGTCGGCTTTGTACTTAAGCGCCAGCCTGGCGCAGGCGTCTGTGCTTGACACCTGTTCCAGCGTGACGTTGTCTGGCGATACGTAACGGATCATGAAAGACTGGTCATCGTCCATAACCACTGTGCGGCCTACTAGCAGCTCAGCAAGACTTTTATGCGACACTGTCTTTATACCATTATCCTCTTCTTGAAACTTTATTTTCATTGTATATTCCTTTCAGGTTTTGGTGTTAATGCCCTTACTTCCACGCCCAGGCATATGCCGTCTGACTCAGCGCATAACTTCTGGTATGCTTGGTGCTCTTCGGCAGCACGTTGGATATCCTCTGCATTGCCGGTCTTGTGCGCCTTAGCCTCGGCCTTTGCCAAACGCATCAGGTGTCCCAGATTAGCATAGACTGCGACTGTCATTTATATGCCTCCAGTTGCACTGGTTTCTGTGCGCTTAACGCAGTATTTCTGCGCACACGACTGCGTTGGCCCTACAGCACATGCGTGTGTGGCTTGTTGCTCTACATATTCGGATCTGGCATACGCCTTGATAGCCTTGTAGGCTACTGACGCCGACTTGAGGGCCAACGATCTTCCGCCTACCGGAATAGTCCTGAATATTTTACCGAACTCTGTGTCATACACGTATTTGCTCGTGTATTCATTGGTGTCGCCCACCAGTTTTTCCAGTAGCTCCAACTGTTGCTGGAAGAAGTTGAACAGATCAGTATACATACCGGTGCGCCCATTGTCCTCCAGCCCCAGCATTGCTTTCAGTTTCTCTATATAGTCGTGAAAAGCCTTAAGCTTTGCCACTTCTGCTATATACTCTAGTTCTGTCATAGTCCATCCCCTATATTCATCATCTGAGTCATCGTGTGTCCTCCTCTGGTATCACTGCACCACAATGGGCGCAGAACGCTGCACCCGATGGTTCGTAGAATATCTCTTTTTCATTTTTACAGTTGGAGCATATGTCTGCTATCTTCCTCACCACCTCCAACTTTACCATATCCTGGCTTTTGTGATCCCTCAGGAAATCGTGGAACTCCTTTACGGCCGTCTCCAGCCTTCTGGCGTATTCCTCTTTATTGCTCATATCCGACGTGATCACCCATGGCAGCATTTCAGATACGTCGGCCACCACATGGGCATCAAGCAGTACATTTTTGATTATTGTTGCTGTTTTACTCATGTGCTTCAGTACTCCAGTATCACTATATCAGTGCCTTCTTCCGCCATAATGTCGTCCTCTTCTGTCACTTCATGCCCCATTGCCATAAAGTCCACGGATATCAGATCCTGTTCTGGATATGTTGTGTCACGCATATACAGTTCCAGGTCCCCTGGCATAGCACTCAATTCCACTATCAACTCTTTTACTGTCATAGTCCACTCCTTTGTGTTTATACAATCCCCAGCATAGCCGCATGTGTGGTGTGTATTATACGCCTATCCGGAATATATGCTTCTATGTAGTTGTTTATCATATCGTCTATGTCCTGCAGAAGCACTATAATGCCCCCAGCACTTGGATATAGCGTAACGCAGGGTCGGCCATTTGCCGACATCCTGCTGAACGACAGTACGTAGTCAGATGCGAAGTG
>JBBACV010000119.1:0-4542 GCA_041656835.1 Acholeplasmataceae bacterium
TTAAATGAAGCTTTAATTGATAAAGTATTTGATTTAATCGAAGACTTAACCATAAGATTTGAAACACTAGCAAACGATTTATCCGATTATAATGATTTAAATGAAATGTTAAAACTATATGAAGAAGCAACACCTTATTTATTAAATTTATTAGACGAAGATGACCGTGAAGATTTTAATGATAGATTAGATGCTGCATTAGCGTTAGTTGATGATTCTTTATTTGAAAGTGATGATTGGAGAATCGGTGATAACACATATCCTCTTGAGGTGAATGGAAAAATTCAAGCCACTTTCATTGGTGAAAGTATGGGTGAAAAAGGAAATGGAATTTTCTATACAAAAGAAAGATTTGATGTTAGAAACTTTGAAATGAATATTGATATCAATCAAATAACAAATCATTCTGGTGGATGGTTTAGCTTTGGTTTAATGGAAAATCCTGAAATATTTATAAATGCTGAAGATAGTTCGGTTCAAGATAATAAAGGAATTTTCTTCTTATTCTATCCTCAAACTCAAGGAAGAATAAAAATATTGATTTATCAAATGTCATTATATTCAAATAGATTTTTTGATGCAGAATTAACTGAAACATTAATGATTAACATCAGAGAAAACTTAAATATAAAATTTAGCACAATAACTAAAGAAATCGCTGGTATTGAAGCTAATTATATTTCAATTAATATTGGCGGAGCCAAATTAGAAACAATCACAACAAATTCAATGAGAACTTCTTTAATAGATTATCAAGGATATTTATATTTAGCAGGTAGCGGAGGTAATACTAAATCACCAACAACGGTTACAGTTAATAGTATTAATACCCATAAACCTACAGAAGATGATTTATCAATGCCTGAAGAGAAGGAACCAATTGAATTTAATATTGAAGATCAAACTTACCTAAAAGGTAGTGAAACAGACTTAGTAATTCCTTTTGATGAAAGTCTGACTGATTTCACATTAAAATTTGGATCAGTATTAGTTCCTAGCGATGCGTATGAATTAGTTGGAAATAATATAGTAATTTCTCATGAATATTTAGAAACACTAGCAGATAACGATTATGATTTTATCATTGACTATATTGAAAATGAAGCATCATTTAAACTAACTATAACAAGTGAAGAAACACCTGATAAACCTATAAAAGATAATAATTCATTAGTTGTTTGGTTAATTAGTGGAAGTGCTTTAGTTTTATTATTAGGTGGTGTTTTAGCATTTATTATTATAAAAAGAAAAAGAGTATAAAAAGAGTTGATATAAGATGAAGAAAAATATAATAATTATTTTAATTACTTTAATTTCCTTAATTTTAGTGGGATGTAACAATAATAATAATGGTAATGGTGGTTTTGATGGCGAAGTAAAAACCATCGTTGTTGATGGGGGTGGAGATATCGGTAATTTTAATACAACTCCAATAATGACTCCATCTGAATCTAACCCATTTCCTTATAATACGTTAGAAGTATTGGCAAAAGAATGGGAAGAGTTAAATCCAGGCTATAAAATTCATATTAATAGAACATCTAATAATGGTGAAAGAGCTATAATTATACCTCAACTTAATAATAAAACTGCTCCTGACATTTTATACCAAAATGGTACAGTAGTAAATATGGATATCGGTAAAGA
Organism: Acholeplasmataceae bacterium; assembly: GCA_041656835.1. Lineage (GTDB taxonomy): Bacteria > Bacillota_I > Bacilli_A > Acholeplasmatales > Acholeplasmataceae > Acholeplasma. The sequence goes on from JBBACV010000119.1 coordinate 1,648, forward strand.
TTATTACGTTGAAATGACTGATTATTTAAACAAACCTAATAAATATGTTGAAGGTAATACTGCTTGGAAAGATTTATATGCACCAGAAGAATTAGCCCAAAATTTAGCTACTGATGGTAAGCACTATGCTATAACTCTTGAGAAAATTCCGGTAGGAATTATGTATAATAAAGAAATTTTTGAACTAATCGGTAAAACAGATTATCCTGAAACATATGCAGAACTTCTAACTTATATGAAAGACATTAAAGAAAATACTAATAAAGAAGCCTATGCAACAACTTATACTTGGTATGACATAGTTTTAGAAACAGCAATGTTTTCGGATTTATTAGGAGAATTAGATGTTTTGAATGTAAATGGTAAAGTTGATACGGAAGAATTTGTCAGGGGGTTTCAAAAAGGAATTTGGGATCCTGCAAAAAATGCAACAGGATCAAACCCTACATTAGAAGATAATCGTTATTATGAATATATTAAAGTTACAAAAATGAAAACAAAATACTTCCCTAACAACTGGCAAAGCTATGATGCTCATACTAACTTTGTTAATGGAAATCTTGCAATGGTTGAAGTTACAGGTAACGAGATAAGAAGATTAATGGTTAATAAAAACTTAAACTTTGATTGGGGAATAATGCCATTTCCTGATTTAACAACAGAAACAACAAAATATGCATCAGCAAATCCATTAAGAGGAGTCGCTGGACTTGCAACCCCGTGGTTTATTACTAATTCAGCTGTTGAAAAAGGAACTGTTGAAGGCGCTGTTGATTTCTTAATGTTTTTAACAGCACCACAAAATAATAATCGTTTAATTGGTGATTTAAAAGGTGGAATACCTTTAAATCCAGATGAGGATACTGAAATTGCTTCTCACTTAAATGATTTACTTCAAATATATAATGAAGATAAAAATAATGTAGAAAATAATGAAAGAGTTTATTGGGGAGCGGTAAATTCTTGGGCGATGCTTGGTTATTCATATAACTCAACATTTTTAAAGAGTTTACAAGATATTGATAATAAATTAAAGACAATTGAAGAAGTATCGATTTCATTAGCTCAAACGATAAGAAATACGGTATTAGCTTTAATAATTGAAAATGAATATGATGAAAGTAAATGGTAAAAAGAAACTTAATAAAAATCAATATATAGCATTACTATGGTTACTACCGGCATTAATATTATTGCTGATATTTTCAGTCTATCCACCGATAATGTCATTAATATTTTCATTTACAAACGCTAACGGTGCCGGTATTGGTAAATTTATATTTTTTGATAATTATATTGAACTTTTTACAAGCCCATTATTTTATAAGACAATAAAAAATGTAATTATATTTATTGTTGCAGGAATGATTGTGGGGAATGTTTCAGCTATCTTTTTAGCTGAACTTCTCTACAATATGAAAAGCAAGAAATCGAGTTCAATTTATCGTTATTTATTTATCATACCAGTTTTAGTGCCAGGAGTAGTGGTTGTTTTAATATGGCAATATATAGTTTTTGCAGGTGGAGATGCCGGTATTGCTAATATGATTTTATCTTTGTTTAAAGTTGAAAATCAAAATTGGTATTTTGATGTTAAACTTTCAATGTTTTCAATCATAATGACTGGATTTCCGTGGGTTGCAGGCACAACATTTTTAATTTATTTAGCAGGTTTACAAGCAATTCCTGAATCGATTATTGAAGCATCTAAATTAGATGGTGCAAATATATTTCAAAGAATTATTAAAATAGATTTACCATTACTAAAAGGTCAAATGAAATACTTCATTGTTATGGGAATTATTGGTGGAATGCAAAACATTAATATGCAACTATTAGTTACAGGTTCAGGACCTGGAACGAGTAATGCGGTTAATGTCCCTTCGTATATGATATATGAAAATGCCTTTTCATATGATAGATATGGTTATGCATCAACAATTGGAATAATTTTATTTATAATTACTTTAACAATAACAATAATAAGTCGAAGAGAAAAGAAGGAAATTTAAAAATGGATAAGATTAAAAAGAATAAAGGTCAAATATTGACTTGGATAATGCTAATTATATTAATCTTACTGTCATTTTATCCATTTTATTTACTTATAATTAAAAGTTTTAAAACTATTTCTGATGATCAAAGTAATCCCTTTGGTTTTCCTAAAACAATTGCTTATGAAAATTACGAATTTGCTTGGGAGATAATTAAACCTTATTTATTAAATTCATTTTTTATAACATTTACTGTTTCAATAGGAATCGTGATAGTATCATCTTTTGCTGCCTATGCATTTTCTAAATTTGAATTTCCTTATAAAAATGTTGTTTTTTACTCAATTATTTCATTAATGATGATTCCAGGAATTGTTACACTAACAAGTCAATATGATTTAATTAATAAATTAGGATTAATAAATAATCATTTCGGAGTAATTCTACCTTCAATTGCTGGTTCATTACCTTTTGGTATATTTCTATTAAAGACTTCTTTTGATGGTGTTGAAAAAGAAGTAATCGAGTCAGCTACAATTGATGGTGCCAATAGTTTTCAAGTTTATTTTCATATTATGATTCCTTTTTCTAAACCAATTTTGTGGACTCTTTTAATTACTTCAGCAATTGGTGCATGGAATGACTATTTATGGCCATCATTAGTACTTTTAAAAGAAGATTTACAAACTTTACCTGTCGGCTTAGTAAGGTTTACAGATTGGTATTACAATATGGCAGGTGGATATGGAGCCCCTTTTGCGGCTTATGTTATTTCTAGTTTGCCTTTATTAATATTGTTTGCTTTAGCATCTAAACAATTTATTTCAGGTTTAACTAGTGGAAGTATTAAAATGTAGGAGATTTAATGAAAAAAATATTATTTTTAATGTTTTCTATATTG
>JBBACV010000120.1:0-4529 GCA_041656835.1 Acholeplasmataceae bacterium
TAAAGTTAAAAGACTGGTAATTATTTTGCTTTAAATATTTTAAAGCAATTTCTGGCATATAAGAACTTTCAGCAAAACCGCCAGGCACATCACTATTTACTTCGCTAATCGCCCAATCGTCACCCAAAATTGGATGAAAATCAAATCGCATTAAGCGAAGATGTTGATCTGGTTGATAATTTTTTAAATGTCTTAAAGCATCTTTAATTTTAAACGGCAATTTAAGTGGTTTTAAAAATTTCCGATTCTGATATAAGAAATTTTCCGCAGCTTCAGTTTCTCGACCTAACTTTTCAACATAGTTAACTAATAATTGATGTTCTTTTTGACTTAAAACTAAATAATAAGGAGCAATCGTATTATTATCGGAAAACTGTGGATCCCATTTATAGCCATCAAAAATAATTTTAAGACGATAATCTTGATAATCTTGACTTGGAAATGATAATAATTTCATTTTTTTCTCCTTTAATAGCCTTTATTGTATCATATCTTAATATTGTTTATTAATTGTTGGTATAATATATTAATAAAAGGAGCGAAATAGTTATGAAATATTTAATTATCATCCCAATTCTACTTGTTATATTTGCTTTTGTTTTTATGACCTATAATGCCTTAATCGCCAGACGTAATATGGTGAGAAATCAAAAAAGTCAAATTGATATTCAACTCCAAAGACGCTTTGATTTAATTCCGAATTTAGTTGAGGTAGTCAAAGGTTATGCCAAACATGAAAAATCAACCCTAGAAGATGTTGTTAAAGCTCGAACTAGTTATTTAAATGCAGGTCAAGATACTGAAGCAGCATTAAACGCCGATGGCCAATTAACTAGAGCATTATCGCGTTTATTTGTCTTGACCGAAGATTATCCCGACTTATTAGCTAATACTAACTTCTTGAATCTCCAAAAAGAACTTTCTGAAACCGAAAAGAAGATTGCTTTCTCCCGCCAGTTTTATAATGATTCAGTCAATAAATTAAATAATAAGATTGAAATGTTTCCGTCTAACCTTATTGCTTCAATCTTTGGATTTAAAAAGGAAGCTTACTTTGAAACTACGGATCTCGAAAGACAAAGTATTAGCGTTGACTTAGAATAACATAATTCAATATAAAAATCATGCCATCTAGAATTTCTGACTAGATGGTTTTCTCTTTTAAAGTACAATATTAATTGGAAAATATTAATCAAGGCCTTTATATGTTACATTAGTTATATAAGCTCTGACTTAAATATTGGAGATACTATGAAGATTTTAGTTGTTGATGACAATAAAATAATTAATGAATCAATCACTCAAGCTTTAAAAACTCATAATTTTTTGGTTGATTCGGTTTTTGATGGTGAAACCGCTCTTCATTACATTAGTACGATTAAATATGATTGTATTGTGCTTGATATTATGATGCCTAAGTTGGATGGTTTTCAAGTTGTCAAATTAGTTCGTGAAAAAGAGATTAATACCCCTATTTTATTTCTATCAGCGCGACAAAAGGTTGAAGATCGCATTAAAGGACTTTCTTTAGGTGGGGATGATTACTTAATAAAACCCTTTTCCATGGAAGAATTACTAGCTAGAATTCAAGTCTTAATTCGGCAAAAAGAAAATAAATCAGATTTGATTTATCAAGTTGATAATTTAGTTGTAAATGCCTCGGGCAAGACTGTTTTCAGAAATAATCAAGAAATTAACTTATCTTCAAAAGAGTACAATATTTTATTATATTTAATTCGAAACAAAAATAAAGTTCTCTCGCGGGAACAAATTTTGGAATATGTTTGGGATTTGGATTATGAAGGAACTTCCAATATTGTTGATGTTTATATCAATTATTTAAGAAAGAAGTTAAATATAAATAATGAGAAAAATCTAATACAAACGATTTATACTTTAGGATACGTTATTAAAGATGAAGAAAAATAAATTACCTTTTAAATTAAAAATAACTTTGTGGTATTCCGGTTTTATGTTTATTTTACTATCGGTAACTTTATATATTATTTATTCAATGAGTTCTTCTAGTTTAATGAATCAAACAGATCAAAAGTTAATTAGTAATTTGAATCGAGCAAAACAATATATAACTTATCAAGATGGCGTCTTTGACTTTGACAGTAATATTTTAGAACTTGATGATTTGGTTACAGTATTAATTTATGATGAATACGGTAATATTCTTTACGGAAATCCACCACGCTTATTTTCAATTGATACCCCCTTTAACAGTGGCTTAAATTCGGTTAGTCTACCTAATAATAATCGGTATTTATATCGTGACCTGGACTATAGTTTAGATGGTGCCCCCTTTAAATTAATGGTACGAGCCATTTCTGCTTATACTAATGTAAACTTAACCCTCCGCTATTTTTTAATTGCTTCATTAATTTTAGGACCAATTGGTATTCTTATTGCGATTTATGGTGGTTACAAATTAATGAATAGTATCTTTAAACCTATTAAAAATATTACGAACACTGCCATTGAAATAAAAAATAAAAAAGATTTAAGTTTGAGAATTGAAAGTGAAGCAGAGACCGATGAACTTGGTCGATTAGTATTAACCATCAATGATATGTTAGAACGAATAGAGCATGCTTTTCAACGTGAAAGTCGTTTTACTGATGATATTTCACATGAACTAAGAACCCCTTTAACAAGTCTTTTACTAGACATTGAGCTTTTACAACATAAAAGAGAATATGATACTACTATTATTGAAAGGCTTAATCAACAAATCAAATGGATGCGAGACTTAATTGAGAACATGAGCCTTTCAACTCAAAATATTAAAGTTGAAAAATTAGAAATAATTAATTTAAAGAATTTTATCTTAAATTTAATTTCTGAGTATTCGCAAGATATTAAAATAGATATTGATAACGCTCTTCAAATTAAAGCTGATCGCTTATTATTGAAACGAGTTTTAACTAATCTTTTGAATAATGCCTTTCAGTATGGAGCTAAACATGTAGAAATATCTTATCTTAATCAAAAATTAACTATTTTAGATGATGGAATTGGGATTAGTAGAAAAGATCTACCAAAAATTTGGGACCGTTTCTATCAAGTTGAATATGCTCGTTCCAGCGCAAATTCTTCTGGTTTAGGCCTATATTTTGTCAAAGAAGCTATCGCAGCTTTAAACTGGGAAATTACTGTAGAAAGTGAATTAGATTGTTTTACAAAATTTATTATCAAGATTAAAGATGAATTTTAATAACTTTTTAATCTTTGCCTAAGATAATAAGTTTGTAAGGAGGCTTATTATGAAAAAGTTTTTAATTATATTATTTGCTTTAGCCTTAGTTGGTTGTCAACAAAGTGGCATAATTGAACAGGTGAATACTCCCTTATCAATTCAAGAAGCAAAACGGGTAGCCTTAAGTCATGGCTTTATTAAAGAGAGTGATGCTAAATTTTTAGTTGAAGAATTAGTGGATTTTGATCCAGCTTATTATTTATTTGTGATTAATTATCATGATAAAAATCATTTATATAAAATTGAAACGAGATCTGGTAAAATCTTAGTTTCTAGTGATAGTGAAACTGAGGAATCAATCTCTAAAGAACTGGCTGCCATTGTTGAGCAGAAAAATGAGCATCAACATGAGAATACCAATGAAAACAATAATTCTCATCAAAATGAAACGCAACAAAAAACTGAGACACCACCAGCTTCTAAAAATATCAATAAAGAAAAAGCTTTAGAAATTGCTTTAAAGGATAGCGCCTTAAAACGAAGCAGTATTACAAAATTAGAAATTAAAGAAAAAGTTTCTAATAAAGTAAAAGTGTTTGAAGTCGAATTTTATTACAATCAATATGAATATGAGTATTATATTTCAATTTCAGACGGTAAAATAATAAAAAAAGAAATTGAATATGAAGGGAAACTTCATAACAACAATGAAATTAGTATGGCTCAAGCCAAACAACTAGCCTTAAGTCGGGTTAAAGGTGCTAATAATAACCATATTAAGATTAAAGAAGACTATGAGGATGGTCGTTTAGTTTATGAAGGTAAAATTCGTTTTAGTGGTTACGAATACGAATTTGAAATCGACGCTAAATCAGGAATCTTCTTAGAATGGGAAATGGAAGTTCTCCGCTAAACTAATTGAAATTTATTTTCTTAAAAGTTATCATTATCGATGATAACTTTTTTTATGCTCTTAATATCTTTATAGTTAATTAATTTATGATAGTATTAATTGGAAGGTGACGATATGAGAATAGGATTTATTGGATTAGGTAATATGAGTAGTGCCATTATTGAAGGATTAAAAAATTCTAAAAAGTTTGATCTAACTAACATCTACGCTAGTGGCAGAGATCTTGAAAAATTAAAAAGAAATACGAGACGATTAGATATTAATTATTGTGAAAATAATCAATCTTTAATAGATCAAGTTGATTTAATTTTTCTCGGAGTAAAACCAGAAGATTTAAATAATTTAAAACTTGATTTCAAAAATAAAATTGTTATCTCAATGGCAGCGAAAACTAATCTTAAGACCTTGATT
>JBBACV010000121.1:0-4526 GCA_041656835.1 Acholeplasmataceae bacterium
GGTGCGACGCTGGAATGTTCGGTAAAGAGGCAGCGGGCCTGGGGCTATACCATATAGTGATGCGGGCACGCACTGCACGGTTATATGCTATAGATACCCCTGATGGCAAGTATGATTTTCATATGGAGGCACCATCCGGAAAGGACATTCACTCGCCGTCTAATATGAGCATGAACATGGATGCTGATAAAATGTGGTTTGAATTCAAAGGTGCAGACATATTTATGCAGAGTATTCCACTCTATATAGATGAAATAAGAAGATTACTTACACAGAAAGAAACTAAGGGGTAGGAAATGAACAAATTAAAAGAGTTTATCGTGGAATACTCCAAACCTGGAATGAAGACAATAAAGGCTACTACAGCAGAAGTTGCCCTTAATTTGTTTTTTCAATCCACCAAGATAAAGCCGTGTAGCGCCGTGCAGAATCACCCAAGGGCGGTGCCTGTGGACGTGGTTGGCGTATGCATCAACTGTAGCAAGTTGATAACCAAATATTCCGATCTGGTAACGGATTGGTCTGATACAACATACTGTAAAGCGTGCTTTAAAGAATTAAAAGGCAATCCTGCGGCATCGAAAGGGCAACATAAGTGAAAATAATCATAGAAACGGATATTGCCGGCAGGGTGCGTGCCATATCGCCGGAGTATCCGGAACTATCTGCAGAAGGCGAAACAGCCGCAGAGGCACTGGAGTCCTTTGAGCTGGCGCTGAACACATGCAGTCCAGCGCTGCCCATTGAGACTTGTGAGAACTGCAAAATAAATTGCGAAATAAAACATATCTGGAGCACGGGCCGCTGTGAAAAATGGCGCTTGGGCACTGAAAGGAAGGAAACATGAAAGAAGACGTTGTTTTTACATACAGCAAAGAAGGTTTTACAGGTGCCATATACCATGACGTAGATGCGCGAAGCCCTAGAGAAGAGTACGACCACCTGGGGAGGCTTCTGCTGTTTAAGAATGGCCCTATTGAGCTGGCTGGTTTTGAGACCACCGGAAACATGCAGGGAGACCTGAAATTGATGAAGGAAAAATATGCTGCAGAGATTATATTACCGGTGTACATCTACAACCATTCCGGCACAGCACTCAGTACTACGCCCTTCGCATGTAAATGGGACAGCTGCCAAGCAGGATGGATTGTCGCATGCACTCCTGATATCATGAAAGAGTATGAGGTAGCCGGCATAGACGACGCGCTGCGTGCAACCGTAGAGGATCTGCTTGAGGCAGAGATTGCAGAATACGAGAAGTATCTGAATGGTGAAGTATATGAGTACAGCATATATCAAGGTACTGATGTCAATATGCCAGTAGGGAGTTGCGGTGGCTATTACGGTCTGGAAGAGGTCAAGGCTGCCATGACAGAGGCCGTAGACGCGCTGGCGGCAGATGCTCTGGCAGAGGAGTTTTCGTTGTTCCAGGCGCAGGGCCTGCCCATACCTGCAGCAGTTTAAATAAAGCAAAGGAAGCAATTATGTATTCGATACGAGAAGAGCGCTTTGTGTGCCCCACATGCGCAAGAGGTCAGCTGCAGATTGTTCTCAGAGGCCTGTGTACTGGCAGGGCTGCGGTCCGGATGTACCAGCTGGACACCGAAAAAAGAAGCAGAGCAAAATGGCTATGCTGAAAGCTGCGGCAGAGTTTGATCTAAGGTTAAAAATAAAAAGAATATGCGGTGAATTGCCAGTAGGCGCTATCAGTGAGATGGCTCGTTATGCTGGCGTCAGTATGAACACTATGAGTTCATGGCTATCCAGCAGATCCACACCGGAAACGCTGGAATCGGCGAATATGGCGTGCACATATCTGCAGGGACTGGGTTATAACATACACCCAGAACACCTGTGGCCGAAAAAGTTCCAGCTGGACCCTGTTGTGTACGAAGCCAGACTACAACAAGCGCCTGACAGCAGGGCAAGGTTCAACATGGTTACCGCTATAGCTGCATATGAGCCTAGAGCCAAACGTATTCTGGAAAGTGTGGCAGCAGGAAAAACAATGCGGGACATCTCGATCAGGGAATACGTAACGTATCAAGCAGTATCCATGGCCTTTAAGAAAATCAAGAAAAGGGTGCAGGCCATGTGCCGCCTTCAGGAGGAATACGATCTACAACCATGCCAAGTATGCGGATGCGAGCCCCTGTTAAAAATACAGCAACACTATAACAAGCTGCAATACAGGCTTGTGTGCACTGGATGCGAGCTGGGCACTACATTGTACAAGAATAAAGCACAGGCCGCAATAGCGTGGAATAACCCAAAACACAGGAGGGGCTATGAATGAAAGAACGTCTCTGAAAATAGCAGTACTACGGCATAAGCAGTTAAAGCAGCTGTACGACAAACTTGCGGCAATGCTTTTGTTTACTAAGCAGCCGGCCAAAGTACTCAAGGCGTTTCATCGTGTTAAGTCCAGGCTGGATAAAATCACAAGAAGAATAGGGTATGTGGTAGAGCATTATCGGCAGATAGCCCGCAACAAATATGAAAATAGAAAGAGAGCAAAGTGAAACCAACTAAATTGGAGCCATGTCCGTTCTGCGGAGGAAAAGCCGAAATTATACCATACACAGCCGGAAATGCGCATGGATATGCAGCCACCTGCTGCAAATGCGGCGTGGTGTCGGCCTGGCCAAACGCAAGCAGGGCAATAAAACGGTGGAATAAACGGTTTGATATTACCGAGAAGGCGTACAAGCAGGTAAATAGGGATATGCGAAAGCTGGGCTACCCTGTCAGCACAGGCTGGGGTATAGAAGGGCATGTACAGATAGACGTGTACTCCGTGCCGGCCAAGCAGAAGGATGCTGTGCAGTCAAAGGTCTTTGATTTAACACACAAGTACTTCATAGACACCGAGTATACGGGCACAGATATTCACGTTCAGGTGTACACCAAGAAAGAAACAAAGTCCATGGGCGGGCCGCCGCAAACGGCAATGAACCAGAAGAAAGGAAAATGATGACAAAAGATAACATATTTAACAGCAACCAATTAATTCAAAGTGCTGCAGGTAAACTGCAGCAGCTGGCAACCAACCACATACTTCGAACCCATGATCTGTCTGGCGCCATTAAGCCACTGGTGGCCTCAGATATATCGAGCGTGTTAGTGCGCTTAACAACGGGTGACACTGTGGATCTGGCGGAGTACAGCAGAGCACACTATTACAGGGACTACACTGTCAATGATTTCGAGTTATTCGAAGACAAGATAGTGACGTATATCAAAAAATCAACAACAATGCCTGAAGAGTTCACAATAGTACTGTGGAATAGACAGGGGGTACAGTTGAAGGGGTTTACGATCATCTGGGTAACATACGCAGAGCTGCGAAATGCGTTTGAAGCAGTCTGCACCAATGCGACTGATCGTGTGCTTGGCGTGCGCCTGCCGGACAGAGTGGACGAAGTATCATCCTCCGACGATCATAAAACAATACATGCTAACCACAATATACGTGTAGAATGGGATACTGTTTCTAAGCTTGTAGAGAAGGCTGCTGAAAGATCCTCACGTAAGACACCAGCGGTGATGCCATGATTCAATACGACGTATTGGATCTGGCAAAATTAATAGGGACTGCAGTGCTCCCACAGGATATAGCCAGACATTATATGCTGGTAATACCCACCAATGGCTTTGTAAAGCCATCCACTCAAAGCCTGGTAATGGGTTGTGGGTTTGCCAAACAAATGGCAGACCTTATTCCAGGGTTGGACAAAGAGCTCGGACAGAAGGTAACCATGTGGGGCAATACCGTACAGAGCACAACGTCATATGGTTGGACTATCTACACACTGCCTGTGAAACCAGGTATAGCCGTATACGACGGTACTAACTGCGTGCAGCACATGCGGCACAGGTTTAAGGTGGGAGACTATATCCCTGGCTGGGCGTGCAAGGCCGATCTCGGGTTGCTGCGCGAGAGCCTTAACCAGCTAGAGACGCGTATATTGGAGTACCAAACGCGTAACCACACTGGAGTAACAACCAGCACCGAGGTGTATATGCCCAGGCCCGGCTGTGGTGCCGGAGAGCTGAAATGGTCTGATGTCAAGCCTGTGCTGGAAGACGAGTTTGACCAGTGGATGGCGCTACACAGCGATATATCGGTGCATGTCTGTGCGCTGCGTTCCGACGAATTCACAATATGAGGAAAATATATGCACAATGATAGAATGAAAAAGCAGTATTCAAATGGCTCGCTTACAGCAATATACATAAACGATAGCGCCAACCTTGAGGCCTTTGACAACTGGTTAGGTACTCTGTCTACTCAGAAGCAGTTTACGCTTATACGCCACACTATAGAGACTATGCTGGAAACAGAACCTGATGCGGTTATAGAGCTCACCGACATGGTTACAGAGTTTGTAGCCACTGCCATGAGCAGCAAGGATGCACAAGTAAAAGAGAAGAGCATAGCCCTGTCGGATGCCATCGCCATTCTTGGAGACAGAAAGCTTCCAGCCTATAAAATACAGTTTATATGGCGGGTAGTAAAAGAAGAG